>JAKBSX010000232.1 GCA_021844725.1 Actinomycetes bacterium
CTATCATTTTCGTCAGCGGATGGTACAAGCTATGTCATCAACGGCAACGCCCGATTGGTTGGAGCAGCTCCGGCGACAACTTTGATCAATCGGTTAGTTTTTCATACCCAAATGACCGATTGCCACACCAGGCAACGGTGTCGGGAGTTTTTGTGGGCCTTGAGAGGATGATTGATAGTTATGGCAGCCAAAAATGATAGTCAGGTGAGAGACTGGTTGATTGGAGTGGACGTGGGGGGTACTTTTACCGACGGGGTGCTCCTGCGACCTGGTGAGGCTCCACTCATTGTAAAGACGCCTACCAACATTGCTGACCCAGTGGCTGGACTGATGGGATGTCTAGATGCTATTGCCGAGTCTGTCGAAGCCACTAAGTCTGAACTTCTGGCTCGAACTATCAAGCTGGGCTATGGAACCACGCAGGCAGCCAACCTTATTGTTGAGGGTAAAGGCGCGAAGGTGGGTTTTATCACCACCCGTGGATTCAAAGACACGCTGATAGTGGCCGAAATTGGCAGAGAACGGATAGGAATGGATCTTACGTCGGATCGGCCGCCTTCTCTGGTTCAAAGATCGAGGATATTCGAGGTGCGGGAGCGAGTAGATGCCAGCGGCCGTGAAATAGCTCCCCTAAACATGGATGACGTAAAACTGGCCATGGATGAACTCGCGTCCCAGGGTGTCGAGGCAGTGGGAGTCTGCTTTTTATGGTCATTCTTAAACAGTGATCATGAAGCGAGGGTTGCAGCTGCGCTGAAGGAATATTCAGACTGGTTTGTGTCCGTCTCATATGACGTGGCGCCTTTATTAGGTGAATACGTACGCAGCGCGACCACTGCACTGAATGCTCGCCTCGGACCCCCAGTGCAGCAGCATTTGCTTTCGGTAGGCAAAAGTCTCAAATCACAAGGGCTTGAGGCTTTGCCTCTGGTGATGACCTCGGCGGGTGGGCTTTTGACTATGGAGGATGCGGCAAATAAGCCGATTTCCCTGCTGTCCTCAGGTCCGGCAGGAGGTGTGCTGGCCTCAAAGCTATTGGCTGAAAGAATGGGGCTTTCTAATGTTCTATGTGCCGACATGGGTGGAACCACCTTTGACGTGAGTTTGATTACTCAAGGTGAATTAGCGCTAAGCGAACGTGCACAATACGCCGGTCAGGAAGTTTTTACTGAAGCAATCGATATTGTCTCCATCGGCGCCGGAGGTGGGAGCGTTGGCTGGGTGGATCATGGAATGAGGCTGAAGGTAGG
Organism: Actinomycetes bacterium; assembly: GCA_021844725.1. Next base: position 1,251 of record JAKBSX010000232.1, read on the forward strand.
CCCTTCGAGTGCCGGGTCCGATCCAGGTCCGGCATGCTATGGTCATGGTGGTACGAAAGCAACTGTAACAGATGCTAACTGTCAGCTTGGCAGACTGAATCCACAGGGTTTGGCAGGGGGTCGACTGCGACTTGACACCAGCTCAGCCGAAAGGGTTTTAACTGACCTTGGAAGCGAGCTTGGGTTGTCGGCACAGGAAACCGCTGAAGGGATTATATCTATCGTCGATGCTGCGATGAGTGATGCGATTCGAAGCCAAACCGTAGCTAAAGGTCTGGATCCGAGAGAATACACCCTGTTCGCCTACGGAGGCGCAGCACCACTGCATGCAGCATCTATTGCCGCAGATCTTGGCATTTCAAAAGTGGTCGTACCGCTTTTGGCCCCGGTTTTTTCAGCTTATGGAATAGTGGCATCCAATATTCAGCATGTTTTGAGCAAGAGCAGAGTGGTGCCAATTACCGACACGCCAACTATTGCGGACGTGTTCAAGGAGTTGGAACTCAATGGCCTGAAAGCTCTTGATCTGGACAATGTGAAGCAGGAAAACAGGATGATACTTCGCACGGCACAGCTGCGCTTTAAGGGTCAGATGCATTCTGTCAATGTCAACATGCCTGAAGGTCCCATTGACGCCAAGCTGCTGGAAGAGTTGGGTAGAAGGTTCATTGAGACCTATGAGAGGCTTTTTGGAGCAGGCACTTCTTCGGCAAGCGCAGGTATCGAAATGGTTACGCTCCGGGTATATGCGATTGGGGTAACCACCGTTCCCCAACTCGATCAATCCCCGCTGGGTCAAGAAGAGGTAGCGTCATCTGGCAGTCGCAAGGTGTGGTATCGCGGATCATTGATTGATGTCCCCACTTACAGCGGTCCACTTCAGCCAGGCAATAAAGTGCATGGTCCGGCTTTACTTGACTACCCGGGTCAAACTACCTGGGTGCCGATCAACACCTTTGTAGAGGTGGACCAATATCAAAGCTTGGTAATTACCGTCAACTAAACAAGCCTTTAGGGGGCAGCCATGAAGGTAGATCCGATTCTCACCGAGATAATATCCAATCGTCTTTACCAGATTGGTCTGGAAGGGGGACTGGTGCTTCAACGTTGCGCTGTAAGTCCCAGCGTGGTTGACTCGCGCGATCTTGGGTTCAATATCGCTGACGCTTCCGGGAGAACCATTGTTTATTCCGTCTGGATGCCAAGGCATGGCACCACTCTTGGCTACATGCTTCAAAGTTGCATGGAGCGTTTCAAAGGAGACGTCAGGCCGGGAGACATGTATCTTGTGAATGACCCCCACTCCGGTGCACTGCATATCCTTGACTTAGCGGTAATGGCTCCAGTGCATTACCAGGGGGAGCTCATCGCCTGGGTGGGTAATGCCACCCACCATGTTGACGTGGGAGCAATGACTCCGGGCCGGGCGCCGTTAGCGACTGATTGGCATCAGGAAGGCATAATTTTCAAGCCGACCAGGATTGTTGAAGGCGGGAAGATCCGCGATGATATTTTCAATCTCTTTCTGGATAACGTCAGGATGCCCAGATATCAATCTCTCGATCTAAAGGCGCAAATATCTGCCAACTTTGCCGCTTCGGAGAAAATCATCGAGCTGATTAAGACTTACGGTATGGACGCGATTCAGGCTACTTTCGATAGCTCAATCCAGCTTGGTGAACAGCAGGCCCGGGAACGCATAGCTGTTCTGACCAAGGGTACTTTTCATGAAGTCACCTGGGTCGATTATGACAAACAATACCGGGTTGAGTGCACCCTTGTAGTCGATGAAGAAGGACTCCATTTTGATTTTCAGGGCACTGATCCGGAGGCCAAGACTTTTATAAACTGCGCTCTTCCATGTGCGGTTGCCAACCTTCATAATATTCTGGCATGTCAACTGTTTCCCGATCTAACTGTAAATGCGGGCACTTTCAAGCAGGTGGATGTATCTATACCTTCAGGCACCATACTGAACTGCAATCCCCCTGCTCCTTGCTCGGGAGCTTCAACTATCACTGGTTGGAGGGTACAGGGAATTACTTTGGCACTTTTGACCCAGGCGCTGATGGATACCGAAAGACGGCCGTACGCCATGGCAGAGTGGGGCTGGGGATTTACCGATGTTCAGTGGACGGGTTTTGACGAACTGGGCAGATGGTACAGCGTCAGGGGTGACATGAATTTGCATGGAGGCGGAGCCCGCTCGGACAAAGATGGGATTGACGTATCGAATATTGCCGGATCGACAAATACTGCAATACCGAGCATCGAATCCTATGAATACAGGTACCCGGTGCTCTATCTGTCGAGGGGGCTGGTGCCTGATTCTGAAGGGGCTGGTCAGTATCGGGGTGGACATGCAGGATACTGGTCGAGATGCCTTTATAAAGTAGATACGGCCAACGACTTCACTTTTTATATTGGTCGGGACCTTGGCTCTCGTGGCGTGGCCGGCGGTGGCGACGGGAGTTCGTCCCAGATCATAATTAAACGGGTCACCGACATCTTGGATCAGCTTGGAAATGAGATACCGCTTTATCATCAGCTTCATGGAAAAGAGGAGCTTCTTGCTCAGCGTCCTCCGGGAATCGATAACTGGATAAATGCCGGCGATGTGGTCTTCGTCAGGGGAATGGGCGGTGCAGGATTTGGTACAGCCAAACTTCGGGACAAAGAGCTGGTAATCAGGGATTACGAAGAGGGACTGCTTTCCAAAGAGCGCGCTAGAGAGGTCTACGGAGTGGTAGTTGACTGAGTGCTGGTTCAGTTGAGGTGGAATCGAGCCATGAGTTCATCGCCGCTCTCTGAACTTGTTTCAGTTAGTTGTCATAAGATTGAGATGTTTTGTGGGTGGTCTAAATGAGCCACCCAGTTAGAAGGAGGCAGTTTTGCGGTTCGTCAATAAAGTTGCAGTTATCACAGGTGCCGGGCGTAACGTCGGGGAAGGCATTTCTGCTGCCCTGGTTGCCGAAGGAGCATTGGTGGCAATGGTGGACAATAACCAGGATCGTCTAAATAGTGCGGTTGAGCGAGTATTCAAGGCTGGTAGCGGATCCGCCAAACCATTCATTTGTGACGTTTCCTCATCTGAAGATGTGCAGCGTATGGTCGCTGAGGTAGTTGGATCGTTTGGCCGTATTGACTATCTGGTAAATAATGTTGCGGTCACCGACCGGGGTGTGACGGTGTTAGACCTGGCGGAAGAGGAATGGGACCGGGTTCTAAATGTAACTTTGCGCAGCGTATTTTTGTGCACCAAATATGCCGGCCGGCAGATGGTGCAGCAGGGCGAAGGCGGGGCAATTGTCAACATAGGCTCAACTTCCGGTTATCATGCCAGGGGCAACGCCACTGCGTATTCAGCTGCCAAGGCAGGAACTCTTCACGTAACTAAATCAATAGCCTTGCAGCTGGGACCACATAAGATCCGGGTCAACTCCGTGAGCCCCAATAAAGTTGGATCGCCAGTCGGAATGGATGAGGAGCCTCCGGGCCGGCCTCGTAAAAACGTGGTGGGTAGAGGTGCAGTACCCGAAGATATCGCAAATTCAGTTCTGTTCCTCCTCAGTGATCAGGCTTCGTTCATCACCGGAATTGACCTTTTGGTAGATGGCGGAGCCACTGTGGCGATGTCGATGGATTGAGTTTTGCGCTCTGTGGAATTTAGGAAAGTTGAAGGACCCAGCATCGTAAGACGCGGGGTCCTTCTTTGTCCATGTGCCAAGGCAATAGAATATCTCGGGGCAAATACTGACGGGAGATATTCTATTGATAGGTGACTTCCAGGCTAAGTCGGCTGTTATATCTTTGGGTGCTTGTCTAGTCTCTTATGTCTTGTAAGAACCATTCGGAAGGCAGTTCATGACCAAGACCTTTTTCCTTTGCAAGTTGGTAAGCTCGGCCCCCAACCGACGCGAACTGAAGTCCCTGTGTTCCCGTACCCACAAACAAAGTAATCTGGTCATCGGTTGTTCTACCTGGCACCTTGTTGGTTTCCACGTCGACCATGGAAGGGTAATCTCCGGTTGAGGCAGAACGAGCTGTAGGGATTCTTGCTCTGTCGGCTGGAGTTCCGGCAACATAGGCTGCCAACCCACCTGCTTTCCATTCCATCATTGGCACTGGAGTGCCCTGTGAAATCGTGTTGTAACCGAGTTGGATGATTACGTCAGCCTTCTTTAGAAGAGGCTCTCCCAGTTCCCGACGGGTAACGCATACCACGTGGGCACCGGGGGAGAGCCAATCAGGATCAAACGTGGGGACCATGGAGTCGGTGGCGCTGGCCGCAATCAAAGTGTCTCGTATAGCTTCTTCTGCAGAGTCGACAGCCTTCACCGTGATGTTGAGTTTGGCTGACATTTCTTCTGCGAATGAATTACGGTGTGAAACTGTTGGGCTGTAAATCTTAACTTCTTTAATTGGCCTTGCAGC
>JAKBSX010000233.1 GCA_021844725.1 Actinomycetes bacterium
AAATCTGGCTTGTGAAAGTGTTTTCAGGCCGAATCGAGCCGATCTAAGGTTGAGGGCTAACTAGCATCATACATCTCGGGCTGTGGCGCAGCTTGGTTAGCGTGCTTGACTGGGGGTCAAGAGGTCGGAGGTTCAAATCCTCTCAGCCCGACTAAGGAATAGCAGGTCATAAGCTATATGAGGACATCACTTAGGTATGTATGCTTCCAGCGAGACACTTCAAAAGACACGCTAGCTTTTTTGACTTCACTTGTTGAGGCTTTGGAGGTATACGCCGATAGCATCTGTAGCGCCCCGTAAATGCTCCGTTGCAAGGTGGCTGTAAACATCCGATGTTATCCTGATCGAGCTGTGACCTAAGAGCTTCGAAACCTGCTCCAATGGTACGCCGTTAGATATCAAGAATGTGGCCGCCGAGTGTCTTAACTCGTGCAAGTGCCAACCTTCCAAGCCCGCCTTGCTGGCCACGGTTTTGAATAACTTGCTTGCATTGTCAGGATCGAGATAGTGGCCCCACACTGTAGCAAACATGGCATTAGGTTCTTTCCATTGTTGGCCAAGCTTAAGTAGCTCTTCCTTTTCTTTGATCTGGCTGGTTCTGTGATTGTCTAAGGCTTCGCATACAAACTGAGGTAGAGGTAGCGTCCTACGGCTTGCTTCGGTCTTGAGAGAGCCTACCACGACTTTGGAGCCTTCCTTTTTTCGGTTCTTGGTAATACTTAGGGTCTTGGCCTTGCGGTCATAATCCGACCATGTAAGCGCTATAGCTTCGCCACGCCTTAGCCCCAGGGTAAGTAATACTATCCAGAGTGCGCCTAACCTATCGTTTTGTGCAGCTTCTAGTAATGCTTGGGCTTCGGTCTCGCTTAGAGCCTTGCCCTGTCTCTGTGGTTGCTTGATCGAAGCTGAAAACATGGCAGGGTTTGAATTGACCAGCCTCCACCGTAAACCTTGATCTAGCGACATTGACAAAACGGTTCTAAGTAGCTTTACGTATCTCGGAGAAAGACCCTCATCGGTCTTCGCTTTTAGGAATTTATCGATTATTTCCGGCTGCAACTTCTCTAATGCGACGCTACCAAGTCCTGCTTTTATGTGCTTGACTGCATAACGGTATTGATCGATAGTGCCTGGTGTGACTTCAGAGACTTTGAAGGTTAGCCATGAGTCGAGGAGATCAGAGACAGTCTTTGCTTTCGCCTTTGGATCTTCGTAGCGATCTCTTGACTTCTTGAATTCCGCTAATGCTAAGTTGGCTTCGCGAAGTGACTTGCACATCCTGGTCTTACTGACAGTCTTGCCGTTGGCTTTCCATCTGAGTATTGCTTTATATCTATCGTCTAGCTTGACTATTGTTCCTTCGCCTGGTGATCGTGTCCGCATCGTGTCTCCCTCCGATGTACCAGCCTATACCTCTTGACTACAACTGTCAATTACTGCCTACCCACATTCATTCATCTATGGTGAGCTTCGGTCTGCGCTGTAACTGAAAGGACGGCCACCACGTTTGAGTTACCTGCTGATCGTGGGAAAATTCCCCCTTTTGACACGGCAATTTACTTAGCTAAGTCTCTTAAATCCCGCCCTCGTGTGTGAAGAACTCTATTGATTTGCCCAGACACCCGTACCTACACTTTTGACCCATAACTTCGGCCGTCTACCACAGACGGGCAGGGGCCATCAGAATTACCAGAGAGCATTATTGTGCAGCACTCCGGATCAGCCACCGCATACTTTCTGGATGTAAACGATGTAGCAGTGATTGCCAGACGTTAGCATGGCTGTCCATTTTTACATCGGCACGGTAGAAGCCGAGATCTTACCCGGAGCCACACCCCAGATCTTTACCTGTAGAAGGTGGAATCGATCGGAACAATTGCACTAAACTCATACCCGCATGAGGCGGTACGAATGTAGACGCTGTTGTACAGATCGGCCTTCGCGTCCACAACGACGCCATTGCTGAGCATGGGCTTCCCAATAACCTTCCAGTTTTCGTTGGATACGACGACGGAGCTAGCGGAACACGTGTCGTTCGCGCAAGTGGGGTCACGTTTAACACCGGATTGACTCCCATCCCTGCGATCCGCAACTACTCCGTGAAACGAATAAGTACAGGCTGTGGAGATTTGCGTAATTCCCCATCCTTCGAGCACCACTGCTGCCAAGACTACATTAGTTCCGAGCCTGGTCGCGTCTACGTAGGACATTATCGCTGATTGAATGTCGGCGCCTTCCTTATGAAACCGAACACATTTGCCTTTGGATTCGTTCCCATCCCACCACGTCTTGAGAGCCCCCCTTAACTACTTATGCAAAGATCGCCATTTCCCACTCTTTTCCTTGCCCTCGGTGCACCCCGAATATCATCACTTCGAAACGATCGGATCACGTATGTATATAGTTAGGTCATGACTGATTGTGAACTGCTCGGCGCATTCGAGTCTTCCTTGGCTTGTGAAAATCGTCCGCTGAAAAGAAGCATATCGGGATCAATGCAATCACCCGGATTCTAATTTGATTCTCGATCATGTGACTATATCTCTGGCGGGAGATGCCTCCGTTTGGGCGGGATCAAAGATATCATGACGTATCAACTAATAGTTCTCGGTTAGCTACAGCCGCTGCAGTAATTCAGCTTTCTTACTTGCGAACTCTTCTTCACTCACTATTCCTGCTTCCTTCAATTGACCTAACTTTTCAAGTGCAGTGAAAATGTCATCATTCGCGCTAGTGACGACATTTCCTATGGGTCCATTCATCTTCGTAAGGATAAACGAACAGGCTTCCTGAAACTTTTCTCGCTGGGCTTTCGTGTTCAAAGACACACAGTTGGGCGCCTGGGAAGGGTCCGAGTTCCTATCACTAGACCAGTAGCTTTTCGTGGTATTCTGCATTCCACCAGCACTGAGTTCAAAATAACCGGACATAAGGTGGTATTTCACCTGGATCCCGGAAATGTTGGTATACGGAACCTGAAACGCTTCATTACCCAGCATTTGGCCAGTCATTAAACCAGCCTTCACGATCATGACACGGGAGTCAGTGCAAATTAGGCCCTCCTTGAAGGCACCCTTTAGTTTTACAAGAACCTTTTCATTGGGACTCAAAAGCTTGGATAAAGCTGTCTCAATACGGTCAGGCAGTTGTTCAATCAGGTTCTCCTCCTCCGCCAGACCATTTGCCAGTTTCGGCACTTTCTTCGCAGCAACGGACACAGGAGCTGGAGTCTCATCAGGTGGGTTCGTAGGGCCTCGTTCCCGGGCTGAGCGAACATGGCTGATGACTAGGGCAAGCTTGGTGCGCAATTCTTCTGGCGCAAACCGCTCAACTAGAAAAAGTGCGTCCTCGCCCGAGTGTACGCTAACTACAACGACTGCTTGCTTGTCGGGCCTCTTTGTCTGAGAGGTAAGGTAGTCTTGGACCGAGGGGCGGTTATTAGTATCAATTTCCTCAACCCCGACAGCCTTTACCTCAGTCCAAGGAATCGTGAATATAGTCTTGAACGCACCCTTGAGATGCACGCCCTCGCTATCGAGTTGAAGGTCCTTTGGCTTCTCCCCTGTAGATATATCCGGGCCCTGGCTCCAGCCACCTAGGTAGCGAGTATTGGAAATTGGCATCCATAATCCCTTAAATACTTTGTTTTCCAGCCACCACGCATCCGCCGCAATTTCCTTGGCCTTGGTCGCTTTGACTGCCTTCTGAGTGGCCGCCGTCTTATCTATCACTGGTCCGCCGCATGTTTAACATGCATAGCCCTTCTCCTATGAGTCCCACAGCAGGCACCCCAGCGGTCGCTAGCAGAGCAATCACACTGATAACGTTAAGTAGCTGGCTTGTGTTGCGTACACCCATGACGGGCTTGTTGCAATTAGCGCACCACATGACTCCTTGCGTCTTCTCTCCCATCGTTTTCTCCTATTTTCCCTAGCCAACTTACCTGATAAATAGGCCAGGCTCCCTAATACCCGAAGTCTTCACGAGGTGCTTCTTTTGGAGCAAGTACGTTCACCCCGCAATAGTTGCTACTTTGTAATTCCAGTTACATTCCGAGTTGACTTGGATCTGGAATGTACCAGTATCGTAAAAACTGTCAGTCGCCGTGGCTCCGGTGCCCAGAGCGTTTGGCCCGGAATCGGTGGTATTCTGTGCGCTACCGAATCCCTTTATTGTATATCTGGAAGTTTCCGGCTTGACCAAAGTTCGAGCAGTTGTAGGTCGAGGTGAGGGTCCAACCTCTGGCGGAAGTGGGCACAGTGAACTGAGGCTCTGATCCCCGTCCCGATCCCGATTCGGTTTGGAGAACTATCGGCTTTGCAGGTGCCGTAGTGGTGGTCGGGGCGACTGTTGTAGTGGTGGCCGACGCAGAGGTCGTAGTTACCGTTCTAGCGGGGGATATGGCTGTCGAGTTGCTACCTGTTGTCGGTGCTTGACTGGATGCAGTTGAAACTGTCTTAGACCCAGAACTCGCACTGCTAATAATAATTATTAGAACTACAGCCGCCAGGACAGCAGTCACAATCTTATGCTTTGCAAACCAACCCATTACTACAGTTTAACTCACAGGAAAGCAAACTATCATAAATTATTGGAGTATGACAATAAGTCTCGGAAAAAAATGGAATTTTGTGCGCTAAGCACGTTCCTCTTCAGAGGCACCTACGAGCCGATTCTGGGCACTCGCTAACCCTCACGCAGAAAACCCCACCCACACGCCCCGCTACTCTCAGTCTTCGGTGCAATCTTCGACATTGTCGCAGGGGAGCTAAGAAGGGCGCGCGCACCTACCCCACCGAGATCGGAGCATTCCACCCGTTTGCCTTAAGCTGTGCCTGAGAGAATGTGACGGCGTTGAAGCTACCGACACTCACCTTGTAGAAGGACTCGGTCGTAACGGTCAGCGTTACGGACGAAGCTAAGAAGATCGGCCCACCCCTAGCCACGACTGTCCCAGACTGATTAGCCACTTTCACTGGAAGGCCGCCTGCGGTCTCCGATAGCACACCGGACCAGGTCGAAGTTCCAGGCGTAGCCCCGTTGGTAAGGCTAATGGTCAAGGCTTGTGTCGTCGGCGTAGGTGCCGCACCTTTCAGCAACGAGCTGAAATTGCCGAATAAGCCTATCGCCCCAATAACTAGAATCACCAGCCCTATAACCACTCGTATAACTTTAATGATTTTCCCCTCGTATTGCGTGTCCTATTTTTGACGACGAACCGACTCTTCGTCAGACTCTCTCCAATACTTCCGATATCAATCTAGTTCTTTGCCTAGAATCATTTGTCCAGCCTTTTCACACTCTGCGATGTATCTTGGCGTACGGAATCAGCAAGCCTGCCAGATTGGTCGTTCCCTAGATTCTCAGTCTTCGGTGCCATCGTCGCCGAAAAGCCACGGTACTTGGCATCGTATTTCTTCCCGGGCCGCCGCCGCCTGAGCACGCAACTCATTCCGGACCGCAATATCCTCTGGCGTTATCGCATCTCCATAGAATGACCAAAGCTCTTCCAGAATGAGAAACGCCTTAGCCGCAATTATACGTTTGGAGTAAGCCCCATGTGTGACTGCGGCAAGGTTGCCGTCCTCAAATGGTTTCCATGAGTACCCACGGGCCGGGCCGTATGAGAGAGCGACGGTCCCGTCTTTTCTTATGGTGATTATCGGCGCTACCTGTTGTC
>JAKBSX010000234.1 GCA_021844725.1 Actinomycetes bacterium
GAGATCCGGTGATATAGCGGGTGATCTCGGGAAGTTATCTGATAACCAGAAAAAAATAATAGATCTTGTATGTAAGCGTTACGGGCGTCTAAACGGCGCTCAGCTTTCAGAGCTTACCCATAGCGAAGGACCATGGCAAGATGTCAGACAAGGGCTAGAAGTAGATGAGCCTTCTTATGAAGAGATCTCGCTTGAATCGATAGGGAGTTATTATCAGGAAAAATTGAGTCTTTAGCTCTTATGTTATACTATAAAATCAAAAATACATCTTTTTATAATAATAGTCAACTAAATAAAAGGAAAAACAACAAATAGAACCACTTGAGATTATAGAAAACTACATTAAATGGCCAAATGGCGGAGGTTTAGTCCACAAAACGGCTACCGTCCACGAGAGCGCTTATATAGGCGATGGTGCTGTTGTGGAAGCCGGTGCTAAAGTTGGCCACGACACTATGGTCGGCTACAACACTAAAATTGGCATTAATTCTAAAATTGATCATAATGTGGCAATCAACCATGACACTAAAATTGCTAATAAAGTCAAGATCGGTCATGACGTGGTTATTGGTCATCAAACAGTAATAGGCGAAAACACCAAAATCGGCCAAAACGCTAGAGTTTACGACAATGTCTTAATTGGCAATGATGTGATCATGCAAGCATATGGTCAGATTGGATCAGGTGCTAATATATTGAACGGTGGAAAAGTTTATATACAGTTTACGCCAGTAGTGGGAGAGAATGCCATTATCCGTGGCATTAATAAAATTGGGTAAGCGTATTACCGTGCGAAAATGCTCTACCCCAAGAGCCCAGCTGACACGGAGCACCACTACCCGAGGAGTGCGCTGGAGCGGCACAAACGGTTATCTCACTCTTCGGACATCGGCGCCTCTCGGCAGTTCCAACCAGACCTCTGCGACTTCTGTTCGCCTGGGTGCGAGTATCCCCGCGCTGATACAATTGTGTGCGATGATATTGATGACGAAGATACTCGTTCAATAACTCAGGATACAGAAACGGAAATGAGGGATACCCCGTGAAGGACACGCAGCACGGCGATCACGAAATTGGCGAGCCGACATCGAAATTCGCTTTACCTTCAGGTCTCGAGAAGATACCTGAGCGCCTAGTCAAGTCCACAGAACGAGTCCGAGACTTGGGTGAGGTGTTCACCCCTGTTGCAATCGTCCAAGATATGTTGAATCTGCTCCCCGTAGACGTTTGGCACCCCCACCCTACTCAGACATTTTTAGAGCCAGCTTGTGGGGACGGTAATTTTCTCGTCGCAATTCTCACTAAGAAGTTAGATGCAGTCATGAGTGCCGCAGCCGTTGTCGCAGATCGCCAACAGATAGAAGGAACTCGTACTCTTGCATTTGAGGCTCTGGCGTCGATTTACGGGGTGGATATTTCTCCTGATAATGTCATCGGAGGATCCGTAGGGCATGAGATTGGTGCGAGAGAGAGACTTCTACGGGTATTTTCCGACTGGCATGCAGAGTATCTCAACGAGAAGCTTGAAAGTGACAATCCAATACTGTTGTCAGCAAAATGGATAGTCGAACGAAACGTCCAAGTGGGCAACATGCTGCCGTACGGAGTCGACGGTCGACCGAGCGATAGGGCACAGATTCCGCTCGTCGAATACAGCTGGAACCCGGAGTGTGCAGAAGTTTCGATTTCCATAACCACTCTTGGTGCGGTTATGGAGGGCGCTGAAGCCGAGGTAGGCGATACCGTTTCGTTGTTCGGCGCAACACCTCCAAAGCATTTATGGACTGGAAATATCTCTGAGCTTCACCAAGTAGAGACGTATCGGGTTACGGTGAATCGCGGGCGCACCAGTGGGAAACGAGATTCATGATGAACGACCTCGTATCTTCCAAGGCACCCGATATCTTAGAAGTTATCTCTGATCTCTCTAGCGACGAAGTATTCACTCCACCACGAGTTGTAACCCAGGTGCTCGACCTTCTCCCAGCAGAAGTATGGAGCAATGCATCTTTGCGATGGCTTGACCCAGGCTGTAAGACGGGCGTATTTCTTCGGGAGATCACCAGGCGGTTGATGTCGGGACTTGCCGATGAGATACCTGATGACCAAGAACGACTTCAACACATTCTCGAGAATCAAGTTTTTGGCATCGCCATTACGGAACTCACCTCGATGATGTCTCGCCGAACTCTGTATTGCTCTAAGGATGCCGCCAGCGTCCACTCCGTGGTCCGAATGCCAACAAGCGATGGCAACATTTGGTTCGATCGAGTTGAACATACTTACGTCAACGGGAAGTGCCGAGAGTGCTCGGCTTCAAAGACGCAGATGGAGCGAAATAATCGTGACAACTATGCATATGCCCTCATTCATGAGGCAGGGCGCATAGCCGTTTGGAAGGATTTAGGGATGAAGTTCGACGTGATCGTGGGTAACCCACCTTATCAGATGGATAGTGACGGGAGTAACAGGACAATCCCGATCTACAACTTGTTTGTTGAAGAAGCGAAGAAGCTCAATCCTGCCTACATCTCAATGATTATCCCTTCGCGATGGATGGCGAGTGGTTTGGGCCTCCGTGACTTTCGATCAGCAATGCTTTCCGATACCCGCATACGCCACATTGTGGACTTCCCTAATGCCGCAGAAGTGTTTCCAGGGGTTGAGATCAAGGCGGGCGTCTGTTATTTCGTGTGGGATCGTGACAATCCTGGAGCATGCGATATCACAGTGAAGAGAGACAATGATAGCCACGGACCAGTCAGCCGTGATCTTGGAGAATTCGACATTTTGGTGCGGGATTCAAGAAGCCTCCAAATACTTCACAAAGTACTCCACTATCAAGAGGCTTCTCTGACTGAGATCCTCGCCGTTGACAAAGAGTTTGGGATGACTAGCAATTTCTCGGGCTACTCCATGACCGAAAATGCCGAGTCAATAGCGATTTATGCCAATAAAGGCACCCGACGCGTTCAGGGCTGGATTAAGCGTGACCACGTTACAAAGAGTAAACATTTGATTGAGAAATGGAAGGTTCTAATCCCTCAGGCGGGATCGGATGGAGGGCAGCGGCTTCCAGATGTGGTGTTAGGGAAACCACTAGTAGTTGCGCCGCCCTCAGTCTGCACGCAAACGTATTTGTTTGTCTACGTCGATAGCGAGGAGCAGGCCCTTAGCGTGGAGAGTTATCTCAAGACGAGATTTGTGCGTTTCTTAGTGTCGCTGCGGAAAATTAGTCAACACGCTACCCGATCGACATACACCTGGGTACCACAGCAAACCTGGGACCGTACCTGGACCGACGAAGAGCTCTACCGAAAGTACGGCATAACCGAAGAAGAGCAATCCTACATCGAGAGCATGGTCAAGGAGATGCCGTAGTAATGCCCGTTTCGCTCGCAGAAAGCGTTCGTCAGCCAAAGATTTACGCCTACACCACTCCGCAGTATGCCGATACTCCTTGGGTGGGAGCCAGACAAGGGAAAGGCCTCCTGAAGGTTGGCTATACCGACCAAGACGTCAACCTCCGCATTCGCCAACAGCTTCAAGGCGTCAAGATGCCCGAGAACGTCGGGTTTACTTTGTTGTTGGCAGAGTCGGCAATCGACGATCACGGAAACGCATTTCGAGACCACAGTGTACACAGCGCTCTTGTTGCAGCGGGAGTCCACCGAGTCGCTGGTGAATGGTTCGAATGCACCGCTGATGAAGCACGTGCCGCAATTCAATCTGTAAAGTCAGAGACACCACTCACCAATCTTCGACCCTTGGCATCGTTCCCTATGCGACCGGAGCAAGAAGAGGCAGTGCTGCAAACGGCGACGTATTTCAAGAGCCACCAAGATGCGGAAAATCCTCCTCACTTCTTATGGAATGCGAAGATGCGTTTTGGAAAGACCTTTACGAGCTACCAACTTGCAAAGCATATGGGTTGGAAACGTATTCTGGTGTTGACCTACAAGCCAGCAGTTGAGAAGAACTGGCGAGAAGACTTACTCGGTCATCGAGACTTCCAAGGATGGCGCTTCAGCGGTAAGGATGATGTGCGACCGGATCTCTCCAACCCAAGCCCGCTCGTGTGGTTTGCATCATTCCAAGATGTGCTCGGCAAGAATGCAGACGGCAAGACGAAGGCCAAAAACGAGATTCTCTACCGCGAGCGGTGGGACGCAATAGTTATTGATGAGTATCACTTCGGCGCTTGGAGGGAGGCGGCACGGTCCCTCTATCTCAAAGATGGTGACGAAGGCGGAGACGTCTCGGAGCAGAAAGCGCTGGATAATCCAGACCTAGACGAAGACTTCAGCACCAACGTTGAAGAGGAATTAGACGTTCAGGTCGATCACTACCTTTATCTGTCTGGGACACCGTTTAGAGCGTTGACTCAAGGGGAGTTCCTAGAAGATCAAGTTTTCAACTGGACGTACAGTGACGAGCAGCGTGCGAAGCAAGATTGGGTGGAGCCTCAACCCAATCCATACGTTGCGTTACCCCGTATGGCTCTTCTGACCTATGAAATGCCTGACAAGCTTCGAGATGTAGCCCTAAACAACCAGTCAATGTTTTCCTTCACCGAATTCTTCAGAACAACCAAAGAAACTGGCAGACCTCCAAAGTTCATTCATGAAGACGAAGTACAGAAATGGCTCTCGTTATTGATCGGTCAAAACATTACGGATTACTGGTCTGCATCATCCACTCGACAACGCCCTCCACTGCCCTATGAGGATGGGAACCTCCTCCAGGCCCTCCAGCACACGGTCTGGTACCTACCGTCCGTTGACGCTTGTACAGCCATGGCAAACCTCTTGGGGGCTACTCACAACACGTTCTTTCGCCAGTATCGAACGGTTGTAGCAGCAGGCAATAGTGCCGGTCTTGGTGAGGAAGCACTTCCCCCCGTTCTGCGAGCAATTGGACCAGTACCACAAGATACTAAGACCATTACGTTGACGTGTGGGAAATTGATGACCGGCGTGACCGTGCCTCCATGGACTGGGATCTTCATGTTGCGAGAACTCAAAAGCCCAGAATCATACTTTCAGGCAGCCTTTCGAGTGCAATCTCCGTGGGTGTCCAGATTTGTCGACACAATTGCTGGCGGTGAAGACGAAATCGTACTGAAAGAGCAATGCTTCGTGTTCGACTTCGCTCCCAATCGTGCACTACAGCAGGTAGTAGACTACGCCACTCGTTTGAGGGCAGACGATCCGTCGGTTCGAGATGACCAAAAAGCCGTGGATGAGTTCATGGCGTTCCTTCCGGTGTTGGCATATGACGGACACTCCATGCGCCAGCTGAACGCAGCGGATGTGATCGATTACCTCACCCACGGGATTAGTGCAAGCATGCTTGCGCGTCGATGGAACTCCCCAGAGCTCATTGAGTTGGATGCCCGTGCGATGGAGGCGCTCCTTGATAATCCAGATCTTCTCGCTTCACTCGAACAGATGGAGTTGTTCAGGGAGATTAATCTCAAAGCAGATCTTGAGGCAATGATCGCCACAAACAAGGAGCTTCGGCAGAAATCCCTCGCAAAAGAGCCGCTAGATGGTGAGGAGAAAGTAGCAAAGAAAGAGGCAACGAAGAAACGTGACAATATCAAGAAGCGTCTCCAACGGTTCTTGACGCGTATTCCAGCTTTTATGTACTTGACCGACGGATC
>JAKBSX010000235.1 GCA_021844725.1 Actinomycetes bacterium
CCTTCAGAGAGTTGACGCTTCGCTGGGCCGCTGTGCTCAGCCCTAACAGGCTTTTGCTGCAGTGTCCCTCTGCGTCCTGTGACCCCCCAAAGGGGACCCAGTCCTGCGGTGAGAATGTTCTGTGCTGTGTTGATATCTGCATTAGTGGTATGTCCACAGACGATGCAGCTAAAGACCGCTTGGCTCTTACGGTTGTCTTTAGCTACTTCTTCGCACTGGGGACAGGTTTGAGATGTGTGCTTAGGATTTATGGGTATAACAAGTACGGGAGAACTAACGTTAGCTGCTTTGTCCTCCAGTCTTTTTCTAAATAGCGACCAGGCTTGGGATCTATTCAGCCCTCTCTTCTGGGCTACGTTCTTATCTGGGTTGTCTTTGGTTCCCTTAGAAGAACGGGACATGTTCTCAACTTTTAGATCCTCTATGACAATCAGGTCATAACTACAGACCAATTCAGTAGTAGTCTTTTCTACCCAGTCCTTACGCCCACCGGATTCTCTGGCGATAAGTTTGGCTATCTGGAGCTTGGTTCTGGTTCTAGGCTTCGAACCTTTCTTCTGTCTTGAGAGTTTTCTCTGTAACCGTCTCTTTCGTTGTTTCTCGCCAGAACTTAGCAGCTTTGGCATATTGAGATGTGTGCCATCTGAAGTAGTGACACTTGAAGCTATTCCCATGTCCAGTCCAACCAGAGTTCCAGTTAGTTCTCTTTGTAGTTCGGGCTTAGATTGAGTAAAACTTATATGCCACCGGTCAGAGCTATCCAGAGTTATTCTGGCTGAGCTTGAAGCTTGTATTTCAGTCCATGTGCGTGTAAGGCGAAACCTAACCCATCCGGCTTTTGGAACTAATACTTCTCCCCACTTACGATTCAACTTTCTAACTGAAAGATCTCTAACGTAAAAGCCCTCATTTATACCTGATTTACGCCAAGTGGGATGGGAGAAATGTCTTGGGTTCTTCCACCAATTTCTAAAGGCTATATCTAGATCTCTCAGAGCAGCCTGTTGAACTACGGATGAGCCTTCAGCCAACCAGGAGAATGACTTGCGGGCTTGCGCCAGTTCTCGCATCTGGGTGATATAGGTGATCTTTTGAGTACTTTGCTTAGGCAAGAAGTTTCTCTGTTCTAGACCCAGATTGTAGACAAACCGGGAATCAGAGCAGTGGCGGACTAAGACCACCTCGTTCTCTCGGTTTGGGTACAATCTCTGTCCGATACTCATGTAGTTATCTTAATTCCTGGGTGTTACATCCTGGCTTTGCCAGGACTGGCCCTTGACCCCACGGATAAATCCGGGGGCTTGCGGGATTATTTCGGTCAATTTGAATGCGCCAACGTAGAAGTAAAAGCTGCTGCCGTGCCTTGGAGCCAGTCATTTGATAATACAATCGAACTATCTCGATTTGAATGTTGAATTTTACCTAAGCTTGGAGATCAGCTAAGTTGTCATCTGAAAGTGCCTCAGGGTTTAATCCGCCGCCATATCCATACGATCGATTGGATTCGATTATTGAAATTGCTCAATCCTGGACGGGGGGCATGGTTGACTTGAGCGTCGGTACCCCTGTGGATGCCCCGATTGCAAAAGTTGTCGATGCGCTTTCGAGTTCAAATATGGAAAGAGGCTATCCAACCTCGCTAGGGTCTAAGCAGTTACGGGAATCCATGGCTCGTTGGTTGAATAGAAGCTTTGCAGTTACCATTTCTGAGGCCAATATAGCGAGCTGCATAGGTACCAAAGAGTTTGTGGCTAGTGCGCCCTGGTATTTAAAGCTCCGTTACCCGGGAAAAGATACTGTATTGTATCCTGCTGTTTCTTACCCCACCTACGCATTTGGAGCAGATTTGGCACAGTGTCGTGCGGTACCGGTCCAAATTGATGAGTCTGGTCGATTGGAGCTTGAGAGAATAGGCAAAGAAGACCTTAACCGAGCATTAATGCTGTGGTCTAATTCGCCTTCGAACCCGACTGGCAAACTGGACGATTTGGCCAAACTGTATGAATTTGCCAATGAGACTGGAATTCCTGTGTTTTCGGATGAATGTTATAGTGAGTTCACTTGGACCCAGGACCCAGATTCAATTCTGAAATATGGGAGCAGCAACGTGGTTGCCGTGCATTCTCTATCCAAAAGATCGAACCTTGCGGGAGCAAGGGTAGGATTTTACGCTGGAGACCGCAATCTGGTTGATTATTTGGGGCTTATTAGAAAACATGCCGGAATGATGGTTCCAGGGCCCATCCAACACGCGGCTAAGTTGGCGTTTGATGACGATGATCACGTGGCCAGGCAAAGGCGCACCTATCTGAACCGCTTGGATTTCATGGTGGCGGTTCTTCGCCAATGTGGCTACAAAGTAGAAAAGCCAGATGGCGGATTTTACCTATGGTTCAGGTCTGAGTTGGAAGATGGCTTTGAGCTGGCTGCTGAGTTGGCACAAAGGTTAGGTATCTTGGTTTCTCCGGGTGAATTTTATGGTGATAAGTCGCGTCCTTATGTTCGGATTGCGATGGTTGCTAGCATGGACAAACTTGAATTGGTGGCGGAGCGGGGGTCAAAGAAGGGTTGAAGATAGTGTTGGAACTTGAAATGCAAATCGAAGAGCTTTGGGCAGTCCGCAGTGAGCTAGATCCAGCGGATTCAAATGCCAGGGCGCTTATAAAACAAGCTATCGATCTTTTGGATAGAGGTGAGGTTCGTGTGGCTGAAATTGACCCAGCCTCGGATCAAGTGAAAGTGAACGAGTGGCTGAAGCACGCAATCTTGATGCTATTTAAATTTTCTGATATGAGAACTATGGAACTTGAGCCGTTCGAATTCGTAGACAGGGTTCCATTGAAAAAGGATTTTATGGCTCAGGGCGTAAGGGTGGTGCCCGGCGCTTCGGTGCGATGGGGTTCTTACCTTGAGCAGGGTGTAACTTTAATGCCCAGTTATGTAAATATTGGTGCGCGGGTTGGATCAGGAACCATGGTGGACACATGGGCGACAGTAGGCTCTTGTGCTCAGATAGGTAAGCGAGTTCATCTTTCGGGTGGAGTAGGCATTGGAGGTGTCTTGGAGCCAGTCCAGGCTTCTCCGGTTGTGATAGAGGATGAGGCATTTATTGGCTCTCGTGCGATGATCACAGAAGGAGCCCGAGTTGGGGAAGGCGCAGTCGTTGCGGCGGGAGTAATTTTAAATCCTTCAATTCCGGTAATTGATTCGGAATCGGGTGAGGAAATTTCCAGAGGACATATTCCACCTTGGTCTGTGGCTATCAGCGCGACTCGGCCGAGAAAATTCAATGGTGGTGAGTTTGGACTTCCATGCGTACTTGTTATCAAACGTCTTAACGAGGGTGAGAGGCATGATAAGGCTCAGGTAAACGACTTGCTTCGTGATCACGGGATTGCGATGTAATGTGGCTGGGTAAGTCATGGATTTAGTCAAACTTTGCAGTGATCTTATTGCAATACCCTCGCCTTCTCACTCCGAGGAGAAGATTTCTAATTTTATATTTAATCTGCTTCGGAGTTTTGAAGGATTATCAGTTGATCGCATTGGCAACAATGTAGTTGCGACTTCGCATCTGGGCCGGAGCCGGAAGGTTATATTAGCAGGACATATGGATACCGTTCCAGCCGATGGTAATGAGCTGCCCCGCATTTCTGACCGGATCATCAGCGGGCTTGGAAGTGCTGACATGAAGTCTGGTTTAGCTGTCATGATCGGACTTGCCCAGAAGGCGGCATCGCTCAAAAGCGACGTGACGTTTTTATTTTACGTGTGCGAGGAAGTTGCATCTAAATTCAGCGGGTTGGTTGAAATTGGCTCAGTTGATTCATCGATCTTGACTGCGGATGCTGCCATTTTGCTCGAGCCAACTAGCTGTAGGATCGAAGCTGGCTGCCAGGGAACTATGAGGGTTAGGATAGAAGTATTGGGACGTTCGGCCCATACTGCCCGCCCTTGGATGGGAGTCAATGCAATCCATCGCTTGGGGGACCTAATCAAGGCCGTAGCTTCATTTGAACCTCGCCAACCGGTTATAGACGGTTTGGTTTTTAGGGAATCACTTCAGGTGGTCAAGGTCGAAGGGGGCAAGTCAAACAATGTGGTGCCCGATCGTGCTTCCATAGTGGTGAATTATAGATTTGCACCAGACAGAACTCTGGTTCAAGCTGAGACATATCTAAGGGATTTGTTTGGCGAGTTTATATTTCCCGAGCATGGTGACAATTTCGAACTCATTGAAGGTGTGGAGGGGGCACTTCCGAATCTCGAACGCTTGGTAATAGAAGATCTCGCTAAGGTGTCAAACCTTCCGCCGAGAGCAAAACTTGGTTGGACCGATGTGGCTTATTTCTCCTCAAGGGGGATACCGGCTACTAATTACGGTCCTGGGGATCCATTGGTTGCACACACAAAAGACGAATATGTAAATATTGATGAAATTGAGCTTGCATTTAATCTTCTGTTGCAGATTTTATAGCGGTTAGAGGGATCTCAGCACATTGACGACTCTCCCGTAGATTGTTATTTCCGAAGCAGGATATATCATGGGCGAGTAATTTTCATTCGAGGGAAGCAAGGTGACGTATCTACCATTTGTCGTGACCCTCTTTATGGTTGCTTCATCATTGGGAGTTCCGACCACAGCAATTTGATTGGGTTCAACTTGCTGTTGTCGTCTCACGACAACATAGTCTCCGTCCAAAATTCCGTCCCCGGACATTGAGTCCCCTTTGACGCTAAGCATAAAGAGTTCACCTTTCCCGGTGAAGGCGCGCGGCAGTATAAATGAGTCTGTAAAGTCCTGGGACGCCAAGACTCCAGTTCCAGCTGCCACTTGTCCTATCAATGGTATATGTGCCAATTCTGAGTCACTTGAAGAATCGGACGTCTCGGCGGTGTCCCAGTTAATTGATATGCTTCGTGGTTTCGTTGGATCTTTGGTCAAATAGCCAAGCTCCTGGAGAGCCTTTAGTTGGGCATGCACCGACGATGATGACGTTAGACCAACCGCTTCGCCGATCTCACGGACCGATGGAGGGTATCCCCGCAGCCGCTGCTGGGAAACAATGAACTCCAGGATCGCTCTTCTCATTGGAGTCAGGGCTTTCATTCTTGGTCCTGTCACTTGGCCTCCCAAATTGTCACACCCACAATAGATAATGGTGCAGTTCCATTAGAGGAAATAATACCATCGATTTTAAATAAGGCAAACAAATGTTCGAAATATTGATACAAACGAACACATGTTCGGTTAGAATATATCTGGATCAAGCAATATTGGAGAGGAGGAACACAAATGGCAGCAGTGATACGCGATAGGAACGTAAGCCTGGGATCCCTTGAGCGATTTGAAGTAATCCAAGGTCAGATCGGTCAAAGACGTAAAATGATTAGGGAACGGAAGCGTTTAGAGACGATTTTGCGACTAGTGATTGAGTTCGGATTTATTTTAATTCTGGTTCTAAGTGCCTATTCACTTGGTTTTACTAATGCTTCTGCGAAACAGACGGTGTCTCCTCGGCCAGCTAATGCGAGTTCGCTTTACGTCTCTCCGTCTACAAGCAGTGTCAGCAATTAGACTGCGTTCTTATTGTTATTGGTTGTCATTTGGGTAACTTAATATGATTTACTATGCTCGGTAGCTGGAGTGGTCATGAAT
>JAKBSX010000236.1 GCA_021844725.1 Actinomycetes bacterium
TCTGAAGGTGAAGCCGTTTTACAGTGGATGATCGGCAACGAAAAGGCTTGGCGCCTAAACGCGCTGCCACAAATTTTCATAAAGAATTAATGTGACCAACTCGAGAGAAAAACTATCAGATAGTCTAGATTTTGACCCTCGCTACGTCGCTGCGCGACGAGTTTTACTCGATGCACTCGCTGCTCTTACCCCTTACGGGAAAGCATTCATTGTGGCCGGAGCTCAGGCCATCTATATGCGTACCGGCCTAAATGATATTGCAATCGCTCCTTACACCACTGATGGTGACCTGGCACTTGATCCAACACTTCTCGGCGATGATCCCAAGTTGGAGACCACCATGAGAACAGCAGGATTTGAGCTCTTGGAAATAAAGGCACACCAACTTGAACCGGGAATTTGGACAAAGACAGCAAAGATTGACGGCAACGAATTGATTATTCCTGTCGACCTTATCGTTCCGGAAGCGGCAATTCCTAACAATCCTGGTCGCAGAGGTGCTCGTCTTGGAGTGCACGGTAATCATGCTGCACGAAGAGCAGTCGGCCTAGAAGCAGTATTAATAGATCATGATACGATGACAATTTCGTCCCTCGACCCGATGGACCAGCGCCAAATCGAAGTCGAAGTCGCCGGTCTAGCTGGGCTATTAATTGCCAAATCACACAAAATCCACGATCGAATTGCAAGCGGGCACCCAAATAGATCGAGCGACAAAGATGCAGCGGACGTATTTCGCATAATGCAGGCGACTTCACCAAACGACATTGGAGCAACCCTATCTCGACTCCGTCAAACTGAACTCGCAAGGGAAGCGACTGAAATGGGAATCGTCTATATAGAGGAATTATTCGGCCGAAGGGCGGGAGAGGGAATCAATATGGCACGCCGTGCACTCCGCCTAGCCGTACCGGACGCGCGAATTACAACACTCTGTCTCTACTTTACGGCTCAGCTGATTCAGACTGTCCGAGGATAAATCTCCAGGTTAGTACGGATCTGCAAGCAGGCATTAGACCTACGTCCAATAAATCTGCCAATAGTCAGATTTGCGCGAAGGAGACAATTGCCGGCCATTTCCATCATTGATCTGGTTCACTTACCTCTCTTTGGACTGATATCAAAACGCTCAACAAGGAGATTCAAAACCCGCTCAATCACGGTATCAACCTCTTTACGATGCTCACCAGCCTGCTCATCCAGCTCTTTTTGGTGTTGTGCCACCTGCTGCTCTAAGTAAATAACCCGTGAAGTCAAATCATCGACCAGTTGGTTGGAAGTTATTAAAACCCCATCGGGGGCAAGTAATTCTAAACGCTCTAAAACCCACATTCTGATCAGGGAACTTGGCGCTTCATGCTGCTCAGCTGCCACTTTTCGAAGAAGTTCAAGTTTTTCAACCGGAATCCTAACCGAATAGACCTGTGATGGCTCTCGTGGAACTGCAGGAGGCTCGAGTATAGAATCGTCATCGTCAATATCAGGTACGTCAGTCAAATCTATGGACACTTCTTTTGTCATTTCTTTCCTCCTTTCGATTCTCATACTGCCTCTGGTTGGTCTTATTAGCTACGCAAGCCGAAGCACCATACCACTCCCCTTCCTCTATGTCCTTGGGAAAAAGCCATACCTTTAAAATCATTCCGCATGATCGCGAGTACCCAATAACCTGGAGAGAATCCCCGGAACCTGCTGGTCCAGCCAATCGATAAATGTCCATTACTGCTTCAGTTGCCCACTCAGGATCTATGTCAACGTCGGCCAACCCCAACCGCTTAGTTCGTGTTCGAATATGATCAACCCGCTCATCAGTCCATTCGATTGCCTCAATCCTCAGGCTGGAAACCGGCACACCTCTGTACTCCAGAGCTGCCAGTGTATTACGCGTAATACAGCATAGCAAGCAAAATGGACTTTATCGCATGCGAAAGCAGAATGGCTTCGATTCGAAAGACAACAGAAGATTTCCATTACAACAACATCTTGCTCATCCTTGGATTCGTCTTCGAGTTGATTAATCCGAAAAGAAAAACTGCTAAATAAGCTAAAACAGCTCTTGCGCCAGGATTTTCACTTGGAGCCTGCGCTTTCTTAATCGGATTGACAAAGCGCATAGGTCGGGTCAGATAAGTGGGCCGCGCCAGTCACCGGATCGGGACTCTTTTATCCATAGTTTGGATTCACCCAGATAATCAGTTTTTGGAGTTGATGCGAAAATGACGCTATTACGGCTAAATCCTTCTTTGTCAGTTCGACCTGTGCCAGTAATGCCGGCACAGGTCGAAACTAGTTTATGTTATGAGGCAGGTTTTTAGGAATTATCTCTGTTTCCCTGGTTGTCATGGTTTGAAGGCGCAAAGACGGCAATGCCATATCCTGGAATCGGCACAAATATCTGCCCATTCATCGGATTAGCCGCTACTGAGTGTGCAGAAGCCGCTGTGGGGAAATTGCCCAGCCACCGATTTCCATTGGAGCTTAGAACACCAAGAACTGGAGTAGAGTAGCCGCTGGACAACCCATTGGAAGTCATTCCATTCGCACCCAGGTAATACTGCGAAGTGCTGGGGTCGTACCAAACCTCGTCAGATCCGCCTACCTGTGAGAATCTTGAAACGATTCTGCCATTGCGAGCGCTCATGATATACGAAACAGCAGGATTTCCACTGTAGGTAACGCCATTTACAGTGTCACCACCAATTGCATCGCCGCTACAGCCAAGCAGCATTTGCTGACTCTTTACATTGATTGCCAGTCCTGCAGGTGAGCAGGCCGGTACGGGGAACGTCTGGGTGACCTTCATAGTCCTGGGGTTGATAACCGCCACTTCACCCATCCATGACCCATTGGTAGTCGGTATTTGAGGAATGTTGACATAGAACATGTCATTAGCCGGGTTCCACGCCGATTGCTCAATACCGTCAATTGCATTGGTGAATGGGATCTTGCCAAGCACCTTGTCGTTAGCTGGGTTGGCATTTACTGAGATCAGCGACAAAAATGGTGGGGAGTCGGCATCATTGGCAATAATAACAACGTGATCTACCGGGTCATAGGCCAATTCATCAGCCCTGCACTGGCCACCAGTCGAAATGCTTGCAGCCAAAGTACCGCTACTTGGAGTGCTAAGATCAAACACCTTCACGGTGCTGGTTGGTGAAGATGAGGTAACTCCGTTTCCAACCCATAACTGCGTTACACCACCTACATGCAGAACAAGCACTCCATTGGGACCCCCCACCCCGAATGGGCCACATACCGACTTTTGGCTGCTGGTCGAATTTGCACCTGTGCCGCTAAAGTCACCAGCCCCGATCAAACCCTCAAAAGCATCTGTCTTCGCATTGATCGCATCAACTCCGTTATTAGTATGATCCGCCAAGTAGTAAGTTTGGGTCTGAGGATCCACCCAGCTAATGTCGAAGCTTTTGGGATTGACATAAGGCGCCGGAAACTTCACTGTAGCTACTTGATGTATAGATCCAGATTTACCCAATGCCGGTGCAGGCATACCTCCACTTTGAGTCCCCTCTGCCGCTGCAGTACTTGCCCCAGCGAGGGAAGCAGTAAGTCCAACTGCACTGATAATAAACATTGCCCTACGTAGGCTTAGTAATTTCATTGTCAATACCTCCATTTAATTCGGAAGACTGATCAACCTGCCTCCTCGGGCATGAAATCGTCCAGTTTGACCCGAATGTTACAATTTCTGAGGAAACACAAAATCTAAAAATTCTCTTAATTTTCGACCACTGTCAGAGGTCAAAAGCTCAGATATAAGGCAGTTGGCGACCTATTTTATTTATGGGGCCACTTATCCTTCAGGTCGGCCAAACAACTGCATCCCCTACTACCAAGGCAGGACTCGAAGCAAGTTCAAAAAGTGCCAGACCCGTGAAATTGCTAGTTACCGAAAAGCATACGGATATTTTTCGGGATATCTTTTCATCCCAAAGGCTCTGATAAAAAATGCTTTAGCTCGGAACATGAAAAAGGAATCTTTCATCGATCTCGCAAACTATCTACGCCGGCTGACCCATTTTTAGCCTTTCACGCTCGCGTCACTACCTGGTGAGAAGCTTGCCAGCGCTGACAGGAAACCCCTAGTGCAAATGAACCGCCACAGAGGTTCATTTGAGACGATTGCAAAGAAAAGGAAATTTGTCGATGCTCAAGTTAATCGAGTCCAGCCAGCCGTAACTTATCGTTTCTGAGTGGATTATTAGAGATGGCCGAGTGGTTTATTAGTATCTGATGTAAATAAGCCGAGGAACTTTACTATATTACATATCTGTAATGCCTTCTAACCGATCAAATAACTCCAGAGCTCACGCACCCAAGCACGCCAAAGCGAGTGAGCGCAAGCGATCCTCAGCTGGTTATGCAGTGCTGGGGGTCCTAATCATTTTGGCAGTCATTCTTGTAGTCGCCACCACAAAAGGTGGACACAAGACCACGTCCGCGACATCCAAGGCAAAGACTTCGTCTTCCTCAAAGAGTTCCTCAGCAAAGAGCAAGGGACCAACTGGGGCAGGGCTTTCGCCCAAGGCCTGGGTAGCCTCTCTGGAAGCGAAAGTAAAGGGCCAGCCCGGTCACCTCGCTCCGGGATCCAATCCATCAGTCCTGCCTGGTCCAATATTGATTGCAGATCGTAACAACTCAAGACTGTTGATGGTTGACCCTAAAGGAAGGATCATCTGGCAGTACCCAGCCAAAGGTGATTTAGCTCCCGGTCAAACATTCGTCGAACCCGACGACGCATTTTTCGGCCCAAACGGAAAACATATTCTGGCCACTCAAGAGAGCCAGTTCGTTATCACAGAAATTCTGGCACAAACCGGCAAGATCACCTGGAGATACGGACATCCTGGAACCAGCGGCTCCACTAATGGGTACCTCAACAATCCTGATGATGCGATGATTCTCCCCAACGGAAACGTCATTTCTGCTGACATCAAAAACTGCAGATTGCTTTATCTTTCACCATCAGTACAAAGTCCGGTTCACGTCTACGGAGAAACCACCCCCTACTGCTACCACCAGCCGCCCGCCCGGTTTGGAAGTCCCAACGGAATGTTCCCAATGACAAACGGAAACTGGCTGGTGACTGAGATTAACGGTGACTGGGTTGACGAGATGACACCGACTGGCAAGATACTCTTCTCTGCCCATCCTCCAGGTATCAGCTACCCATCAGACAGCAACGAGGTTTCACCTGGATTGTACCTAACTGCTGCTTACACAAAGCCAGGCGTAATTGAGGAATTCAACCAGTCAGGCAATTTGGTATGGCGGTTCGCTCCCACCGGGGCTAACGCTCTAAATCAGCCTTCAATTGCCATACCTCTTCCAAACGGAGACATACTTGCCACCGATGACTGGAACCACAGAGTTATTGTGATCGATCCCAAGACCAACAAGATCGTCTGGCAGTATGGGCATACCGGTGTTCCTGGAACAAAACCCGGTTATTTGGACAAGCCCGACGGCGTCGACCTTGCTCCGCCGTATTCACTGCTAATGACCCATAAGTCCACAATCGGAATCCCCCCATATCCAGTTTCAGCGGCCGGAACAGCTTCATCGGCATCTTCCTCGCCCACTGGAGGATGATCAAGGCCGGATAAAGATCTATTAGGTAATCGAATCCTTTGCAAGA
>JAKBSX010000237.1 GCA_021844725.1 Actinomycetes bacterium
TCGGTAGTGAAATACTTCTCCATCCAGCGGTTGAGCGAACACGCGTAGATCGCGGACAACCAACGATTCGAACAGCAGACTTAGCGCTGAGAGGTCTCTAACCAGTCTGTCGCTTGCGGCGCCGATCGCAGCGACTGCAAGGGAGGGGTCAACGAAGTGGCGCTTCATCGAGTGCCGCAACGGGGTTCGAGACCGCAAATGTGGTGACCATGCCGGTTGGTTTTCAATTACCATGAGTCGTTCCAACGCATCAAGGTAGTCAACGACCGTATTATGGGCCAGCGGGCCATAATCTCCTCCGGTATCGATAGCCAAGACGTCGATGGTAACTTCTTGTAGCGACATTGTGCGCAAGCGATCGCAGGAGGCGCTGAAGTCTATCAGGATCTCGACGACCACCTGCAACCCTTGGAACGTCGACATGGCGAATGTTATCGAGGTAGTCACGTACCGAGCGTGCTGCCGCAGGTGTACTTAGTTCGAGATGTCGTGGCCAACCGCCTCGCACAATGAGATCAGCAAGATCCGCAATCGACATATCATGCTGCTGTGATCTTGGCGAATTGCCATCCATAAGCTCCCTCAGGGAAATTGTGCCTGCGGAGTGACCGGTCTCGAATATTGTCATTGGACGCATTTTCAAGATCGAGAATCGGCCAGCGCCGCTGTGGCGGTTGGTGTCATCGTTCGGAACTGACGAACCGGTAAGTATGAACTGTCCAGGCGCCTTGCGCAGGTCAAGAGTTCTTCGAACTTCATTCCAGATTATCGGGTATTCTTGCCACTCGTCGAGGAGCCTAGGAGAGGCTCCTTCTAGTATCAGCGATGGATCAATGTCCAGCGCGAGTTGGGCTTGGATGTCAGTGTCTAGCATCACCGAACTGTCGGCACTTATGGTAGCTTAAAATGTGTTCATGATAGTTTTGGAAAGCTTCTATCTAACTTTTTTCATGCAGGGTTCTCTTAGATACGACAGCTAGAACCTGCGGTAATAGCTGTTTTACACAATTGTTTGAAAATCTACTTGACACTCGTATTGTCGGTTATTATGATGACGACTGTCGACACTTTGTGTTGAGAAGGTAATTTGCTAACGTAATCGGAGAGGGACGGGGGATGGAGCCATACAAGGTTGCTCTAATTCAGCAGGAGACAAAAGTTATTGTCAATCCGAGTGAACGGGATGGCATTATCGAACAGAATCTTGACCGCATTTTTGAACTAATTCAATGGACTTTTAATCGAGTTGGCGAAGTTCGCCTTGCCGCATTTTCTGAATATGGGATCATTGGGCAATACAGACCCCGGACGGTAGATGAATGGATTGATCTCGCTGAAACGATCCCCGGTCCAGTCACCGATAAGATTGCTGAGCAAGCCCGAAGGCTGGGGGTGTATATCGTAGGAAACCTTTATGAACGTGACGATACCTGGCCCGGCAGGCTTTGGAACACTAACTTCATTATCAACGATGAAGGCAAGATAATCCTCAAGTATCGTAAAAACAACGGTCCCAATAATCTAAATACGGTTTATACCGGACCCGGCGATGTCTATGACGAGTACACAGCACGTTACGGCGAATTGAGTATGTTCCCGGTCGTCGATACACCGATCGGAGTTTTGGGTACTCTTACTTGCACAGACATTATATTCCCCGAGATGGCTCGCTCATTAGCACTTCAGGGAGCAGAGGTCCTCATCCATCCGACAGCCGAACCATGGTCTGATGTGGATCAGATGTGGGACATTTTTAGGCGTGCCAGGGCCTATGAGAATCTTGCGTATTTTTTATCGGTATGCGCCGGAGCATTTTTGGGGTCAGATCGGCCCAGAAACGGATATCGCGGCAATTCACAAGTGATAGACCATATGGGACGAGTTGTCTCGATTGCGGCAGGTTCCGGAGAAGCTGTTTGTGTGGGGCAAGTTGACATCAATGCCTTGAGAGAGATGCGAAGCAGAAAGCCCGGCTCAAGTGGTCATGAGTGGAACCAGCTAGTCGAGTTACGGAGCGATCTTTTTGCCGAGGTCTATAAGCGGGCACAGAGGTGGCCGAATAATGGCTGGTCTGACAAATTAATTAAATCAACTGTCGAAACTCGGGAAAAAGGTCGAGAGATAATTGATTCACTGCTCGAAAAAGGCTTCCTCAAGAAGCCGGATTATTCCTAACCTGAGCTGCTAGGTGAACGCCATGGAAATTAGAGGTTTGGAGGAGTCGTTGCCCGAAGCGCCACTGAGTGGTAGTGACACTGTTTATGTCGAGTCGGACCACGTGAGCATCGGTTATCGGAGCAAGCGGACTGGCATCTACAAGCCTGCTTGCTCCGATCTTAATTTCAACATCAAGCGAGGCGAGTTTGTTGTAATTATCGGTTCCAGTGGTTGCGGTAAGACGACTTTTCTTGAAGCTGTAGCTGGATTGGTTCCCGTAACAAGGGGCGAAATTCGTATTGGAGGTCATGCAATTAAAGGGCCAGGGAAGGAGCGTTCGCTTGTATTTCAAAGTCCTTCCCTATTTCCGTGGCGGAACGTTAGAGACAATGTGTTGTTTAGCTTGCAGGCGCAGCGGAACCTAACTCCAGAAACAAAGGCCCGAGCAGAGGACCTTATAGCATTAGTGGGGCTTAAAGATGTGATGGAAAGTTACCCTCATGAACTTTCAGGGGGGATGAAACAAAGGGTCAATTTAGCACGAGCGCTGGTGACGCAACCCCAACTTCTTTTGCTGGACGAGCCCTTTGGGGCGTTGGACGCTCAAACTCGGGAAATGATGCAGCATGAGCTTGTAAGGATTTGGCAGGCTGCTGATCTTGGCGAAGCCCGTAATGCAATTTTTATAACTCATGATGTAGAAGAGGCGGTATTCCTGGCCGATCGGATTTTGGTATTTTCAAAATCTCCTGCTTCGTTGGCTGCTGATATTCGAGTGGAGCTTCCCAGGCCTCGTTTGCCTGCGCATAAACGCAGCCCAGAGTTTCTGAAGTTTCAAGATCTGGTACTTAGTTATCTCTATCAGGGTGACTCTAACCCTCGGGAATCGGCGGAGGATTCGAGATGAGCTTAGCGACTTCCGATAGAGCGCCGTCAACCACCGAAAGCGACGATGGACCTTCGAGGGGTATTGTCAACTGGATTAGGAATCACACCAAAACTGCATATGGGGTCCTTGGAGTAGCGACGGTTCTAATTTTATGGCAGTTGACGGCGGTTACTGGGCTTGTGAATGTGACAATCGCCAGCGATCCGACTCGAGTCATTGCTGCCGAAATATCGTTGTTTTCAAGCGGGCAAATCTGGGGTCCCCTTGGTGGTACAGCCATAGAAGTGGGCTGGGGTATGTTGATCACCCTGGTAGTCAGTATTCCATTGGGCCTGATACTTGGGCGAGTCCGAGCACTTTACGACATGACTGAACCGATAATAAATATTTTGAATTCGGTGCCCTATGTACTTTTTCTTCCGGTAATTATCTTTTGGTTCGGTATCGGAGTCCAGTCAAGAATTCTGTTAGTGATTTGGGCAGCTACCTTGCCGTTAATTATTAACACTACGGCTGGTGTGCGAAACCTGAATTCGGACTACATCCGGGTTGCACGGATGTGTTGTGCGGGAAGGTGGACGTTTTATCGATCGGTATTGTTTCCGGCGACTCTGCCATACATATTGACTGGTATTCGTTTGTCAATCGCCAGGGCTTTGGTTGGAGCAATTGTAGCTGAGTTTTTTCTTTCTGGAGGAGGTTTGGGGTATTTCGTCCAGACTGCTACCTCGAATTTTGACATGAATGAAGCAATGGCAGGGATATTGATTATGGCAGTAGTAGCAGTGGTTCTGACTCGACTAATTGGTCGGCTGGAACGTCGTTATACACATTGGTCACAAGGCTAGGGGACAGTAATGAAAAGAGTAGGGAACGTGGGATTGAAGGGGAAATTGTCGACAACAGCAGCCGCCATCAGTGTGGCTTTGTTAGCCGCATCATGCGGTAGCGGCTCAGCATCGTCGAACAGCTCGTCGACTACGGCTGCGAAGTCGAGTGCAACAACTGCGGCAGCTTCGGCGGCACCAATTTCAATTACTATTGGCGATACGGCTATTGGTGCTGGTTATGCCGATATTTATGTTGGGATACAGGATGGGATTTTCAAGAAGAATGGTTTGAATGTCAAACTCGTAAAGCTCAACACCAGTTCTCAGTTGGTGCCGGCACTTGTGGGTGGCAGTGTGCAGATAGGTGTTGGAGTTGCAGATGATTCGGCGGCTGCAATAATGAAGGGTTATCCTCTAAAGTTCATTGCATTGTCTGAAAGTCACTACAATCTGGAACTTTGGGGAGACTCAAGCATAAAGTCAGTTGCGGGTTTGGTTGGTAAAAAGGTAGCGTTGTCGGCTCCAGACTCGGAGAGCGATTTCGGACTGACTGCGTTGCTTGCAGCGAACCACATTCCAAATAGTGCGGTACAGCGAGTGTATACCGGCAGCATCCCTGGAATGGTGGCAGCCCTCGAAAGCGGATCAGCCAACGCTCTTTTGACTCAGCCTCCTCAGGGTACCTCTACGGGCAAAAAAGGCTTTGTGAAAATAGCTTCGTTGTCTAATTTACCCTTTGCTGTTGGTGCCTACACCGTTACCGCTGCATATGCCAAAGCGAATCCGACGGTGCTACAGAGGTTTGCCAAGGCTGAAGTTCAAAATCTTCAATTCTTGAGAGCACATCCAAATAAGACGATCGCAGCAATCGAGTCAAATAGCGGGATTAGCAATGCGGCTCTGGCAAAGTATGCGTATAACTTCTTCCTGAACGTGTGGACAAAAACTCCCACCGTTGACCCGTCGTTAATACAGGCAGCGTTTCAACGGGCCGCGCTCAAAGCAAAGAAGACTCCACCAACCAACATAAATCAGTACATCGACAACAGCTTTGTGCAAGCGGCACTGAATTCGGCAGGCTAGTCGAGTATTTGATTCAAGGTTGACTGCGGAGTTGACTGGGTTAGGCTTAGGGAGTTTTAATTGGAAAATGGATGGGATCGCTTTCTAACCGAGCGTGACAGGGCAGTATTGAATGCAACGTCGTGGGCCAAGAAGGAAAGTTTTGGACTTGGCTCACGACCAGCGTTAATTGTTGTTGATGATTACTATGCCGCGCTTGGCCTTCCGAAAATGGATCTATTTGATGCGGTTTCGGAATGGCCTTCTTCGTGTGGGCTCGAGGGTTGGAAAGCAATAGATGCGACAGTCTCCCTGGTTGAAATGTCACGAGCAGCAGGTATTCCCATTTGTTTCACAACTTCATTTCAGCACAAGCCAAGTCCATGGAATCGCAAAGGGTCTTCTGCTCGGAGAAGAAACCTTTCTGGGATAGACCCGTACGCGATTGTGGATGAACTTGGAGTTAGCGAAGAAGATATTGTGATCGAGAAGTCTGTGCCCAGTGCATTACAGGGCACCTCGCTTGAGATCATATTGAGATCTCTTGGCTGTGACACCGTTTTGATATGCGGCGAAGCAACAAGTGGTTGTGTAAGAGCAACGGTAGTGGATGCTTGTTGCGCTGGATTCAAAGTTGGGATCGTAGCGGAATGCTGTTTTGACAGGTTTGAAGCTTCACACTGGATGAGCTTATTTGACATGGACC
>JAKBSX010000238.1 GCA_021844725.1 Actinomycetes bacterium
AGGAGCTGACATACCAGGCTGTGAAGACATGGAAGGAGAGCGATGACCCTGACTTCGAGAAGAAGAAGCGGCGGATAGACAGGCTCACCCGCAGGAAACACAATCCGCCGGTGGTCATTTCATTCGACGAGGTCGGGCCGCTGCAGCTCAAGCCGGTGGGCGGCGGCCACTGGCAGGTCAGCGGCCACCCGGACAGGGTTCCTGCGACATACAGCAGGAAGGAGGGTACAAGGCAGCTCCTGCTCGCCTTCAACTACTACCATGGCACGTTCTTCGGAAGGATCAGGAAAAGGAAAATGGCGAAGAACATACTCTCTTTCTTCAGGGAGCTTCGACGCCATTACCCGGCAGAGCAGCGCATTCACATCATAATGGACAACCTGTCTGCACATGGTACAGAGGATATAGTGAAATGGGCGAAGAAGAACAGAGTCTCCTTTGCAACTACGCCGACAAACGCGTCATGGCTCAATCGGGTCGAATGCCACATCGGTGATATTCAGCGCCTGGCATTGAAGGATACAGATTACAGGAAATGGCCTGAGGCAGGTGCTGCACTCCAGAAGGCAATCAGGTACAAGAATGCGCACAGGAGGGAGATGCTTGAAAACAGGGAAAGGCGGAAAAAGGACAGAAGAAAGGCGAGAAAGCGAGTCATCTGGAAATTCAGGACACAGAACTCAGTTATTGAAACAGGGCACTAGCAGAGATGTGTCGTAGTCTTGCAGATTTTTTTCTCTCTTGTCCATGATCTCCCATGGCGCACTTTCACTGTTTGCACCAAGAATCTATGCTGCTTCCACTTCAATCTCTTTTACCTTAGCAATTACCTGCCCGGCCAATGCATCAGATTCTGTGATGTATGCGACACTACTTGCTTGAGCCATTTTCTAAGCGGTATATCGAAAAGCAGCTCTAGTTTTGCCGCTACGGATTGCCATTACAAGAGTCCTGATTCTACGCTTGTCTTTTCCCAAGGCTTATACGGCATTTTCCAGATAATCACGCAAACTGATCTGAAGGTCGATCATTCGCATGGCATAAGCAATGTCTCCTGAATCCGAAATCGTAAGGATCATATTGTGCCGAATAAACAATCAATGGAAACTAGCAAATCCTGGAGGATTGGATCGTTTTGACCTCCACCGAATAAGCCTTGATGATTTCCTGTCAATGTTTCTCGCAATAAATGAATAACAAAAATTAAACGAGGTTACCACAAAGAACATCACCATAGCCCAAAAAGAAAGGCCAAAGATGCAAAACTTGCAAAATTTCTGGAACTGAGAGGGAAATTACTGAGAGAGTCGATGTCATGCATTTGCTATTGTCGCAGTCTCCTTAGAAAAAGAAACGATACGCGACCCATAAACAGTGCTTCAGTTTTGTCTGAGCCGCAGTCAAATGCTGACCCGATTCACCAGCACTAATGTCTCGCCGGACGTGTTTTCGAGCGTGTCTTCCTGTTTACAATCCTCCTGATGCCAAGTATCACAACAGCTCCCAGAAAGATTAGCGAGTCTACAACGAAGGTTGCTCCCAATATCATGGCAACGGTTGGTGACGAGGGAAACGCAGGAAAAACAGCAAATATGACTATAGATGAATAGAACAGGACAACTAAAATAATCGCACTAATCATCGTCACCGGGTATTCTTTTATCTTGCTCCGTTTACTGATGATGAGCCAAGGAATGCCGATTAGCACAATTAAGGAGATGAAGTACACGCGATAATGCAATGTGTGCTGTCTGACTTCATATGGCCATTGACGCTTCCATATGCAATTGTGTAGTGATTTCTATTACGTTTCCACTACTCTATTGTCACACTTTCAGAATGGTTGCTATCTTCTCATCAATGTCTTGAGAAGAGATTCCTCCTTGCTCAGTGTCTTTTGAGATTATCAAAACCCCACGCGGAATCTTTTCTTCACCATAAGGCACAATGCCATTAGACTTGTACCATGCAAGTTTTTCTTTCCAGCGTTTCTCATATTCTTCATTTTGCAGCATTCCCAAGTGTTCCCAATAATACGTTTGGCCTGATTCTTCATCTTCGATTGTGAAATCGGGATACTTAGTTACATCATCAATAGTCAGCGCCTTTTCATAGGTGTATGAGACGTTGTAGTGTGATAGCCTGTCCGCAATGATAACCTCGGATTTAGAACGTACCGCTTCGCCCTTAGAAGTTCTATTGATTAAACGATCCTCAAAGAAGGTCCCACCTATCTCAACCATCTTAGGAGCTTCAAAGAGATTTGTCAACCTCCGTGCAGTTTCAGAATAGGAATCTGACGAATATTTCTTATATTCTGCTATGTCGCCCTGGTGCAGTATAACTAGTCTGTCAGTGTGCCTTGTGAGTGCCGTATAAAGAAGTTCCCTTGACAATAAACGGCATGGATTAGGTAGCACCAATATGACCCGCTTGAACTCACTTCCCTGCACTTTGTGGACAGTGAGGGCATAAGCCAACTCGATTTTTGCCTCCCCCTCCTCTTTAAATTCATCTATTTTAAAGGAGTATTTGAATTCAGGTTGAGAGGAGAATTCGACCTCGAGTAACCAAGGTTTCTTGATTTTTCCACCCTTAAACTGACCTTCAATTATTCCGATTTCCCCATTCGCTATATATTCGCTAGATCCAGTAGGAAATACATCGGTTCGAGAATGATTTACAATATTGATTACCTTGTCACCATAGATGATCTCTTCAATACCGAGTGGCCGCAGTATCAATCCCCTTTCTCGTGCGAAATTAATAGCGTTGTCGCGGAAACTCTGATGTATTCGACGGTTAATGCTGAATACACCTTGAGTCGTGCCATGAACCGGTGACAGAATTTGCCAGTCTTCTGCACTAGATGCAGCCCCCTTATTGAAGTATGGCACACCATCAACAATAGTCGCGCCTAGCGTGCTTGCGAAACCGGTCTCATCCTTGGGTCCACTTAGGCCCAACTCTTGAACCAATGTTTCGTCGAGCTTCTTGTTGAAATCTACCGGCCCTTCCCAGCGAATGAACTTAAGATAATTCATTGCGCTAGGCTTGGTCTGAATGCCAAAAATGTCATCCTCGCCCGGAGCTAGGGGAGTACCGCTGAACCACTCGGCTAGACGCATATCTTCCCGCTCTGCTCCCATTTGCCTTCGCTTCACGGTCAGTTCTGCATACCCTTGCGACACTTTCGGAAATGCCCATTCAACACTCTCAGGAGCAACCCTGTTGATGATGTCGACAAAAGGGCGCCCTGGCCCAATCGGCGGCAGTTGTCGATGGTCCCCGACCATGATAAGACGGTCGCATCCCTTCAACGAATCAAGAAGTGCCGCCATCATTTCTTCGGTAAGCATCGATGCTTCGTCCACTATTACCGTGCGCCCACTTTCCTCTGGGGGCCTTGTTGACAACTTATATTGTTGTGTCAGATTGTCGTACCGGTCGCAGTGATTGAGGAATTGTGCCACGGTGTAGACCTGGTGGCTGGAGTGTTTAGATGCCTGCTTGAGTTTGACTCGAGCCTTTCCCGTAGGAGCCAAGAGCAGGACTCCGCCGACGGCAATGTCCTTCTGATCGCACAATAGTGTAAGGAGCGTCGTCTTGCCAGTTCCGGCAGGACCTATTAATACAGAGAATCTGGATTCCGCCAGTTCCTTCAATGCGGCTGCCTTCTCTAGCCTGGCTTTTTGCTCGAATGCATCTGTCGCTGGTTTCTTGAAGTGATCGTCAACCATCTTGCGCCAGTCAGCAACAACGATATGGCGCTTGCCACTGAGTCTCTTTTCGACGGTCTTCCTTATGAGGTCAGACATCTCTGAAAGTCTATACAGTTGGTAAGCTGGATGGCCATCCGCCATCTTAACAATATTCAAAACGCCTTTAAACAGCGCCTCGGCAATTCTGATGCTGTCTTGAGTAACATCACATTCCGGTCTGAGTGGCATTTTCCGGATTCTACGAATAATGTCTGCTCGCGTTTGTAATGTGTGCCCGTTTAGAGCTGCTTCTTCCAACAAATGGATTATCAATGCTCGGACTCTTCGGCCATCCATTGACCCATCCAAGGCAGATGGGTCGGGTAAAGGATACCTCACACGGATGACTTCTTCAGGGAATATGCCTCTGTCGACCGTCCACACGCTAACTGGGTCTATTGTTCGCCGTGTCAGTTCATACATCAGGTACGGGTTTTCGATCAGGTTTTTGTCCAGACATTTTATACCAGCATTCTCTCGTTCTTCCGCCACAAACAGCAGTTTCGCTTGTTGAGGCGTCAATTCAAGGCGACTAATGAGTTTCAACAAAGCTTTACGCTCTTCAGGCAGTGTTTTCCATACTAGTTGTAAACTCCTATTAATTTGCGGGGCGAGTCTAGGGGAAAGTTTAGCCGTGGGATTCTGAAATACTTTGTCGACCTGTGTCCAAGGATCTTGGTTGTCTTCCAGCTCCGATTCAATTTCCATTGCGACTATAGATCCTAACTCAACTCCAAATGCCGATAGGGATGATCCAAGTCCCGGATATGGACCACGCATAGTCCACAGTTCAGCGAGTCTATCGTTGAGCCAACGGATGCGATCTTCCCAGTTACCGGGTAGGATATCCTTCGCTTCATTCAGCGCAGCAATGCACGATAGTATCGATGCTATGGCCCCATCATGGCTCACGTGTTCTGACCCGTATGCGAATTCCTCACGCCTGTCTTCTGGGGCGAATGCAACCACTGTGGCCGGATCGAATGATGGGGCATCTTGAGCGAATCTAATGGCCTCATGATAGGGCATCAAGAATCCATTCTCGAACTTCGGCGGACGTATTGAATGCTGAACAGTCCTTTCCCAAATCCCAGATCGCACAGGACCCTGACGAGAGTACCGGTACTCTGTCATTTCCCTTTGAACGTGAGTAATGAAGCCAATACCCACAATCACCCTCCGCGACCCGCTGTCAATGAATGGCAATTTCTTCGTGTAGAAGAACACAAGAGATTTCTGTTCGCAGATATGATCAAAGAAACAGTTTGTTAGTGCCCTTTGATTATCTAATTCTTGGACCCAAGAAGTTTCGAAATCAAGTTCTGGCTCGCGGTCGATGTCGAACTTGAGCCCATATTCCTTGGCCAATTCCTCTGAATTGTCGGAAAGCATCCATCTGAAAGGGACAGCAGCCGCAGAAAACGCCGGATATCTGATTGGAGTTTGTTCAAAGTGACCGTGAGTGCCTGCAGATGACCTGTTGTACGGATGTTTCATCGTTCGATTAAATTCGAATGGTGCCATGAATGTGCTGCGCTCAGCTACGCAGGGAGGCCAATAGATCTCACGCAGGCTAGATATTGATTTGCCAGCATTGGATTCCTCGAGCGCATCATCTCTATTGTCCGCGATGTTCTTTAGCTTGAGACAAGCGTCATTTAGCAAAGGTTCAATACAAACTTGACCAGACCAAGCTGTATCATGCCAAGGAACACGAATAGAAAGATGACGCAAAGGATAATGTGGCTTTTGTTTTTCATTCACTCCAAAGACCCCGTGCGATCGCTGCGAAGATGGTAAACTCTACTCGCGTCATATATATCCTCACCAATAATAAGGTCTTGCACCCTTAATTCTTTGGACCACTATTGCTTAT
>JAKBSX010000239.1 GCA_021844725.1 Actinomycetes bacterium
AGTTGGCACAAACAATAAGCCAAAAATCCGCTACGGCAATCGGGCTCGGTGCCATCATAGGAGCTGGGATATTTGTTCTGAGCGGCACTGCAATATCGCTTGCGGGCAAGTACGCGCTGCTTTCGTTCATCTTGGTCGGAGTCATCGCCTTGATCGTCGCCTTTGAGCTTGGAGAGCTTGGTAGCATTATGCCGAACGCACAGGGAGCTTCATATTCCTACATAAGAGAAGCTTTCGGAAACGAGATGGGGTTCATCAGCGGTATCTTGCTCTATTTCAGTTACGTCTCATCTATATCTGTAATCGCTCTTGGTTTTTCGGATTATCTTTCCTCACTCTTGGGTGTCAGCGGTAGTGCATTCAAGATCGGAATAACCCTATTGCTGATCGTAGTTCTTGCAATAGTGAACATCCTCGGTGTCAGCAAGGCAGCAAAAGTTGAACTCTGGCTGGTGTCATTCAAGATATCTGTCCTGATAATCCTTGTTACGTTCGCATTCATATTCTCGTACTTTGATCATTTTGCAAACATGGGCAATTTTACGGCGCTACCGGACCAGGCAAGCTTCAAGGGCGTATTTGGCGCGAGCGTCGCAGTCTTTTTCGCGTATGCTGGATTCCAATCGATATCGACAATCACAGCTGAAGTAAAAGGGGGCGCAAAAGGTGCAGCCAAATCAATTATCTCTGCCGTTTCAATAAGTCTAGTCCTCTATGTTGTCGTTGCGCTAGCGCTTATGTTTTTGGCGCCGGCATCAAGCTACGGAATTTCAGGCGATCCGATCGCGTTTGCACTAGGGCGCTCTAATGCTCCGCTGAGCTTGTCGATTCTGATAAAAATTGGTGCGCTAGTCGCAACTACATCAGCCTCACTGGCGATGATTCTTTCTTCCTCGCGCATAATCCACCAGCTTGGCACAGATGGAATGCTTCCTGGAATAGTTGGAAAGTACGACCAGAAGCGCGATGTACCCATAAACGGAGTGATTATTTCGACTATCTTAGCTCTGCCATTCTTGTTCTTAGGAAATATTTACGTCATCGCGGCCGTCAGCAACTTTGGATTGATATTCTCCTACATCATGGCTAGCCTTTCAGTCTTTAAATTCAGGAGAGTAAGCAGAAATGCCGAGTTCAAGACTCCGTATTTCCCTTATCTTTCAATTGTTGCGATAGTCGCCTTACTCCTATTGATATTCGGCATGCCCACAGAATCCCTAGTTGTAGGAGTAATCACCCTGATTTCACTGATGGTAGTTTATCAGTTCTTGAGAAAGGAGATGCCATCATCCGTTTCGAAAGGAAGACTATTCGGCTCATGATGAGCTAGCCAGAGCTTTCTCAGCGCATTCCTGTAAGTCTCGCCAAATGACACAGCGCTTGGGTCAGAGCCGTGAGGCCCCTCAGCCGAAGGCTGTCTTTGGAGCTTGTTTGCACCGCCCGGACTTTGCAGGGTGTTGATTTCGAACCACTGACCTGAGGAGTTACAGATTGCAATAGACGATCTTGTAGCTAACTACTGAGTTTTCAATTTGTAGCAGAAATTTACATATGATCCGAGATTTCTTGCTATACAATAATCTTCCGAATAGTCTAGATGGATGGACGACTATAAGAACTCGGAATGGCAAACGTAAATTTCAGAATTCCTATCAGATATTCTATGAGTACTGTAAGTCGGTTTTGCTAAGTCTTCGGCAATTTGAACTTGCCAAAACTGGAATTTCTCCGTGTTAAAATTCGGTGATCTTTCAGTCATGTAAGCTTACTTGCGGTTTTGAGACTTGTGGAATCGGCACGTAGTCATAATAACCAATCTTAACCAGACGCATAGATACCGCGTCTATTAGCCCTTTCCTAAGTTTTGTGAGGTCATGTTTTGATTGTTTCATCGCCTCAATAACTTCGCTAATAGTGTGGCCGTCATAGACGGGACAGTTCTTGCACAAACTGAAAAGGTGATCAACGCCTTTGGTCAAACGCTCGCCACCGAACTTGAAAACGTGATTAGTTCCAAAGAATCCAGTTTTACCTTCAGCATAGTTCTTCAATAGTACTTCCAAGGCTGAGTACGCAAGAATCTCAATGGCTTCCTTTTTACTGAAATCAGGTAGGTGAACGTACGCCTGTTCAAATAGATCGGATGCAACGAAACTGATAACCACATACCGAAAGCGTGTTTACCAACTGCTAAACTCCAAAGTCCGTAAACAAGCTCGTCAGGTAAACCAGAAATTTTTAGATGTTTCTTAACATTCTTAGGATTCATTTCCGAACCGCCTTGTTTCGTATTAAAATGAATCACCTTTGGCGTTGGCACGCTAAAAGTTTCACAATTTCGAACAACTAATTCGCCCTTCACAATTCCTTTGTCTCTCCTATCGTATATCCAAGAGTCCTTTAACAAGGGCATCTCTTTGAACGGAAGAGCTTTGGAAAGGGCTGCTCTTACAAACGTTTTTCCCGATTCTTCATGATATTACCTCAAACTCTTTCGGCTTGAGGCTTCGCTCATCATAGTAAGCATTCCCTCTTTACAAGATGAAAGTATAATACTGGATGATTTCTTCCGTCTCTAGCAGTTGAGCGAACAACAACAGATTTGCCAAGTATGCGAGTGCGGAGAGGAATCCTGCAAGGGCTGC
This sequence comes from Actinomycetes bacterium, assembly GCA_021844725.1. The sequence goes on from JAKBSX010000239.1 coordinate 2,646, forward strand.
ACGAAACAACAAGAATGCCACGATTGCAATTCTGAGGGTACTTGCTGTTGCGCCAGCACGCATGTTATCTGGCACAAAGCACAAGTCCGAAGAGGACTATTGCTCGAATATTTTAGTTTAGGTTGGATGAGCGTTGAGATAATCGCCTCCGTAATTGCAGGGGCAATCGTCGGAAAAAGTTTCGCTCTCCTTGCCTTCGGCGGCGATAGCTTGGTTGAGCTGCTATCTGCTTACGTCGTCTTGGGCTATCTCAGAAAGTTGAAAAGAGGGATACTCCAGAGCGAAGTCGAATCGGAGAGAACTGAAAAGCTAGCCACGACATTATTGATTCTGCTCATTCCGATAATAGCAGGGGGAGCTGTCTATTCATACTTTTCAGGAATCAGAATTGAGTCATCGCCTTTAGGAATTGCGGTAGCTCTGGGAGCAGTTTTTATCATGCCTGTTCTCTGGATTCAAAAGAGGAGGATAGGAAGAGAAGGCAACCTTCTACCTCTGAGCATAGATGCGGCTGAATCAGCGACTTGTTTCTTCATGGCTATCGCAGTGCTGGTTGGTTTGTTGTTGAACTATTATCTCGCAATATCTTGGGCAGACTATGTGGCTACAGCCGTGATTTTGGGCTTTGTAGCTCTGGAAATCCGAGAATCTTTAGTTGAAATGATAAAATGAGAAACCGAGCGGGAGCTTGACAGACTCGGCGAATTTGGAGTGCAACATGTCACGATTCAATTAGATAATGCTTGCTGCTGCGCGCTTTCTCGTGATCGCAAAAGCTAGCTGAATAGTGAACGCATTTGATTTTACTGGTTTCTTCACTATTGCAGGTTGTGGACCCTGAGAAAATCCAAACAAATTTATTGGCTACGAGGATTATCTTACCTACCCGAACATTAAAGGAATCTCTAATCTTTCTTACACTTACGTCTCTACCAATATTTCGGAAGCATGAGGGCGGAATCCGAAAGATCCTCATCCCCGGAGTCTAGGTGCCTTCATAAGCGTCGATTTACGATTACAGAAATATCCATTGAAGAAACTTACAAAGAATTGAAGCTAGACAGACTTGAATATACCGTGCCTCGATAAACCAGGATCAAGGCATACAAAAAGTTCTACAGACCCTTCAGGTAAAGCTAACCTTCAACCCTCTGACTAATCTCTTTTGGAACTCCCATTACCACTCTAGCTGCAGTTTCAGGAGTAAACTGTCTGCCGTTGCATGCGCTAATGACAAAACGCGCACCACCAATCGTGGAGTAGCTGTCACGAAGAACGAAAAACAGAAGAGGCATGTCATCCGATCCTCTGGAAACACGAACTGTACTTTCTAAAGACCCTCCTTTGCCAACGATAAGATTTCCTTTATTATCAAAAGTGCAAAGAGCCGAGCTTCTTGGCTTTATTGACTTTTTTGCCTTCGTTTTCCCCTTTTTCTTCAATGCATAATATACACTCAAAGCGGTAACGCCTAACTTTTTAGCTATGTCCCTGTAATTCATGCCTGATTCTGAAAGTTTTATGACCTCTGCTTCCTGAACAGGCGTAATTTCTGATTCTCGAAATTCGTCGATTAGATGGTTTGTGTCTTTACCGACGCCTGCAATCCAAAAAGAGTAATCGGTCTTTCCATTTTCATTGAGGTTCTGTTTGAGTGAACTGTCCGAGACGAGAGCAGCAAGCAGCAATTTGTATGTGATCGGTACTAACTTGGGCTTTAACATGCGGTCTTTTGATTGTGAGGCGTTTGCTTTTTCATTTAACATGTAAAGTGGTATTCCGTTGGCCTTTCCAATTTCATGAAATCCTAGTTCATTTCGCTTCCTTTCCAATGCCTCCGTTTGTTGTTGTGTTGTCACGATATCACCAGCAGTTTCGATTTTCTTCTTAACAATTCAAAGCGCCTCATATATGAGCGCATACATAAGAAACTACAAGAAAGAGACCTTGCGTTTTCTCGCCGATCCCCCAGCTACATGGTACTATCGTCGATCATACTGGATGAGGGCTTCCTATATTCAGAAGTTGAGTTACTCTTCTTCACCCGATTTTCCCCCATTAAGAACTTCAATAAGGAGGGAATTGGTTGATTTGGAAAGAGTTCCCGCCGAGGCCGAGGAATATTGCTGATATTCTGTATGGGCGCTCCAATGGTTCCTGTTTGAACTGAACACCTTTTGTCATGAACTTCAGAAGCTTTCTTGCAGTCATCTACCGTCATTGTGATGTGTGTGGAAGAGATGTTTACGCCCAATTTGCCTGCCTCAAGTAAGATAAGTACCAAATCCTATCCATTTGGTCCAACAATCACCCATCTCCCTCCTCCTAGTGGGTTATAGTCCGCTTTCTTATCGAAGCCGACCTTCTTCGTGTAAAATTCGACCGCTTCATCTTGATTCTTCACGACCAGCGCTACGTGAGATATCTTCGCCCTCATGCTTTCACAGAGAAGCGTACTGTTACCTGAACCCTTACCTAAACAATCTAGAAAAAAGGGAAGCTAAAAGTATTGTGGAGACTAGTCTATAGGAATTCTACCCTTCCTAGCGTTTTTCTAAAGAATTCATTCTGTGAGTACTATGAATCCATTTGAAGTTCCTGTGATTGATTGATGAAATGTTGTTGCTCGTTCAGTTGCAATTTAAATGACGTCTACATAGATGTGAGTTCACGGAGATATGCGTCTTGATACTTGAGAGATCAGTTTGCACAAGTTAAAAAGTTAGGATCAAGCGAAAGCAGCAGAACAGAGCCTTCTTCCTTGTATGAACAACTCAGAACAGCTTGATTCAAGCTCTCTAAGCTCAGAACAATTCGAAACGGCGCGTATGCATGAAAGAAGAGATGTTTGAATCAAATTTTCCAAGTGGTGTACATATTGACCTTTTGCCTGATTCGTTCGCTTGACTTTGCAACCGCAGAATCCAGTTTTGAGACAAACTCAGAACTTGTAATTATGGAATTTTCAAGAAACGAT
>JAKBSX010000240.1 GCA_021844725.1 Actinomycetes bacterium
CATTTATTAATTCGAATCGGCTAGACCCTCGCGCTTCTCCGGCACAGTTCTATGGCATGGGGAAAGATGCAAGTATGGTGCAATAGTGCATTAGCTCAACAGGTTTTTGGTAATCCTAACTCCGAGTAAGCTCGGACTTAAACTGTCATCATTCTAAGGGTTGTTTGTGGCCATAAGGTGTTAAAACAGAGTGCCGCTTATAGAGATAATATTTGGTCCGTCGTTTGCCTGATTACATTATTCACTTAGGTTGTCAGATCTTATGAACCGGTGACGACCCTGTAGGGTTTGGATATCTGAATGTATGTAATACTTTCCATGTGAGATCCCTAAGGGATGTCTCAAGAAAAGGTTTGGCTATACCGATACGATGGCAGATATGTCCCCGGAGTGGAAACGCCGTTCTAATTTTTGCCACTTTCGCCGAGTAAACTTTCAGGTGGAAAAATGCTTAATTGTCTGTGAATGTCCCCAATCCGATGGACTTATCTTCTTGTGACAGCAATTTTTCGGTAATGTCATCTATCTCATTAATTTCATCTTCAAGGATTACCCTTATTTGCGATCTGGCTTTGCCTATGCTTCTGATTGTCTCTTGTTTCATGAGGATGTTCACTGCTTTCTCTTGGCACAAGATACCCAAGCGTGAAAGAGTCATATGGTCTGGATTCTCATGATTAAATCGAGGAATCGGAAACATCAAAGGTCGCTTATGGATATCTCTTGGTCCAAAACTGCCTCTAGTCTGTAATGGCTTGATTGCCGCATCCATTATTCCTGAGTTGAGAATTGCACTTAAGTAATGCGCCTCAAACTCATTATTGGTCTCGAGTTGATATGTTTTTGATTCAGCTATAAATCCCTTCAACTTCTGCTTGGTATCTCCTACCTGCGTAAAGAACTCTTGAGATTGATCTACAACGGCAGCAGTAAGATACGTAGCAGAGCCAGAATAGAGGACCTTAAATCCCACACCAAAATGTTGCTTAGTAAGTTTTCTCCTGAAATCCAGCCAATCGTATAGGCCCAGGTTCTTCTTGCTTGCTACTTTCTTCCACACTGCCTCGACCTTCTCGAGGTATTCAGCAAGCCCCTCGTATCCAGATTGTCTAGCCGCATCAGAACCCTTGATCAAAGAAATGTTCTTTCCACTGATCGAAATGGGCAGAACCACGGACTTTACCGATCGCACAACGAATGGGATCAAGTCTTCACCGAGAGCAGTGGCATAAATGAAATCTGATTCAACACTTGACTGAAGGTCCACTGTATTCCATGGGTGGCGACTCTCCACGCTCTTGTCAGTCCGCACTAATGGTTTATGATGGTTAAACCCCAAAACAGGATGATTATAGGGACTCACAAACCACAAAGATCGAGGATAGATATCAGCTCCCTTGTCAAACAAGTGAAGATAAAAGCTTTTGCCGCGAAAATCTTTCGTTAATGTCTCAGGAGAATGATAATAGTCTTTCGTCGATTTGAGGTAATTTCTTGCAATTTCAAGAGTTACATTCTTGGAGGGCAAGGTTCCCTTGAATTTTTCTACAGGTATTCCATCGTCTTTGGTCATAGTTTCTTCGCCTTGATCACGCATGCGGGAACATTAAACAGTGGTTTGACCCCCTCAAGATCTATGAATTCTATTGGTTCAAGCCGTGGCTTATCCCATTCTCTGAATTTTGCATGTTGTTTTGACACTAGAACACTTTTTGGCATTATGAAAATAATAGTGCCTTTTTCGTTGAGGTAAAGGGAGGAAACTTTGCGGAAAAAAAGGGTGGCTAGCTCTAAATTGGGCAGTTGGTTCGACTCGTTCATCTGCAACAAGTCACACTTTTTACTCTCGGTAATAAGAAAATCCCTGTAGCTCTTGTTTTTTATGAAACGCAATGTCAACCAGGGGGGGTTTCCGATAACAACATCGAATTTCTTATGACTCAGAGTCACCGGCTTGTAAATGTTACGCAATACAAATGTCCAGATGGAGTTAGCCTTTTTGTCTATCAGTTCTAGAAGAATTCTGAGATTCTCTGTGAAAACCTCTCTATATATTTTGTCACCCTTTTGCTCCATCAAAGATAACGCGTTCTCAAATGAGGTAGCGGCAGATTCTTTGTTCAGGCTCCCATTTTCGTAACTCTTTGAATACTCATACATCTTCTGTATGATGAGGTCCAAAACAGAAGGTTTTTCAGCGAGATCACTTGGGATAATGAAGAAAGCCTTCTCGGATGCTGCGATCCTGTAGACTTTAACATTAAATCTGATCTCAGTAATAAAATCTGGCAGCCTTATAGAATCACTCAGGTAAACTGGGATGATGATCTCTCCTTGGCGCTCGATCAACAGGTTTCTTAGCGCCAATAGATAGTTAGTTCTAGATATTATCACTGCCAAGGGATGTATATCTACACCGGCGATGCTGTCGAGAATATGGTTTAATATAAACTGATTTGAAGCTCCCTGTTCTTTGAGTTGAGCAATAATGAGCTTGATTGAAGTAAACAAAAACGTCCCAGATCCGCACGACGGATCCAGTATAGTGACCTCTGGCTTATCTTTCACAACGTCAGACAAAATATATTCGGCTATCCAGTCTGGTGTATAATATTCACCTAAGTCGTGACGAACTTCTGGATCCACTAGCTCTTGATACAGCTCCTTGAAGACGTCTTCGTTGAGTTTAGACAAGTCATATATTACAAGCTCCCTCAACAATTTGACCACTATATCCGTTACTCTCTCGTATATCTCTTCGTGGAGTATCCAAGTGAAAAAGTCTTCCTCGATAAAATTGAGTATGCCATATTGTTGAAATGCTTGACCATCAAGAATTTGTCTAATGTCTTCCCTTGCAGGCATTTTTTCACCATATAAGTGCAAATAAACGATGATCTTTGCAATTGTGGCGAGATATGTGTGCTTAACAAAGAGTTCATCGCTAGTCAAATTATCTCCGTAGGCGACTTCAAGGTATTTTCCCCAATTTTCCAGTTTAGTTGCAACGGTTGTGCCTCTCAATGAAGAAAGCATCACACTTAACTCATCCTTGACGAATGCAAATGTTGGACTGCCGACTCCAAACCTCTTCTTTAGATCCTCTGTCGTTGGTGGTACTCGCTCCGAGGTAAACAGATATGAGTCAAACCACAAATATGTCTTTTCAGCGCTTATCTGTGCCTCTCTTAGATTAAGTGAATCTATTTCATCGATTTTTTTTATTCTTCCTACGTTATCGAATATCGGCTTGAAGACTTTGAACTTGATGCCATCCGTTGCAATTCCGAGATATCGTGTGTTCTGTGATTTTTCATGGAGTGCCTGAAAATAAAGAGCCAATTCTCGCATTGCATCATCTATTTCTCTATCGACGTTCACCTTGAATTCAAAAAGAAGATTACCAAACACCGCGTCAATCCTGCCTTTGACCATGAGAAGTCTGCTGGCCACTGGAACTTCCATCTTCTCAGAGAAATCCTCAGGAGTTATTCCGAAGACCTTTTGTATGAATGAGGCGAAAACGATTTCTTTAGCTGGTTGGTTTCTTGATTTTTCAGTGTCTCTCAAGTAAGCTGGCAAATACTCTTCCAACTTGATCAGTTCTGGAATGTCCGTGTTTACCATATCATAGCTCCTTGGCATTGTTAATATCAAAATATTGTGGTACGCAACGCGAAGGGGGTATTTGATGAGTATCGCCTCTAACCTGTGTAGAGAAGTGTGTCATATTTGCACAGAATAGAGATTATTCATTGTGCCGCTAAGCAGATTTTATTGCCGCGCTACTTTTCAATAGATCATTGTACCTTGTCAATTAGGTCCAATCGCATAATGACGAATCCATTCGCCTTGTAGACCTTGACAAATTAGAAATGCCAGCAATCGCATCTTGCAACAAATGAAGTCCTAGGCCAAGGTGGGAACATTCCAAGAGAGTCGAGACTAGACAAAACATTGTTGAAATGTGTGATTCTTGATTGCCTAGTGGCACTGAGGAATCAAGGTAAGGGTTCCTGCTCAAGCAATTACATTGTTGAACATGCTGTTTACTTAAAGAACAAGGTAATCAGGGGTGCCAGAGTTACAGAAATTCTGGAGGATCTCTGTCGTGAAGGGCGAGCTTACTCATCTAGTCTGGCAAATGGGAATAAGGTCTATAGCGTGACTGATGAAGGTATGCAGTTCTTTACACAATGTGCTGCAGGTGTGCTGACTGCTTGGTTCCCTAAATCCAAGTGAAACCTGAATAACTTGAACCTGGAAAAATATCAGTTCAGGTAAATGAACAGGTGCTAGACCGTTTCAGTGGTCATCCAAGTAACTCTCAGGCCATGGTCGGTTTCACTAATGAGAACGCAAGTCGAATCCAATTTCCTCAGTCCTTCTGGAGAATCTGCCCACTTAATGCACTCGGTTTCATAAGCACCTTCGCTAAGTACCAGAAGCAGAGTGAGTTTTGATTTATACTGTGATGCCATCATTTGTGCCGAAAGTTTGATTCCTTTCAATTCATTGGCTGTGATTTGGGGACACTTTGATAGCTTCTTAATCAGTGCTATGTTACGCCGTTTCTTTACACAAACATTGAAGTAATCGCTTTCTGATGCTGACTCGACATTTTCATGGTAAATCACTTTAGATCTTCTCGTAAAAGGCAGAGTGCTAAGGACCAGCTCAGTTAAGACTGAAACTGCGTCTTGTGAATTTGCGCTAGCCATTTCAATTTTTAGTCTCAACCAGAGTGGATTGAATACATTAAGGAAGTCAGAGAGTCTCATAGATCCCCTCCACGCATATAATATCATCAAGGGAGTGGTGAATATGAAAAAGACGCCTGCTATTCCGACAGACAATACAAAACCAAAGTATTCTCCAGAATTCGTCGAATAATGGAAAATTGCAAATAATATTGAAATACCAATAACACCAATCAGCCAAATGCCCAGGGCCATTGACCAATAGAGTGCAAAACGGTAGTTGTTCCTAAGTTTGTAAATGGACTCTGCGGATGCAAGAACACTTAGAACAGGGGAATCTCCGAGCTTTTCCATGGCAGATGCAATGAACGCAAGTTACTTTAATCGTATTGGATCTTTGATCCAAATGTTAGGATCATTTAACCGACTATGCGTCTATTTGATGCTACAACTAGTATAAATTGTCCCAATTAATATAAATATTCAGATTAATATTCTTCGATGAGACTACAATAGTACCGAGGCTATGTGAACATGGAATCATTAACGTTGTATCCGATGAGTTTGGCGATTGCAGGCGCGATGTCAGTCTTAATTGTACTGATAGTTGTCAGTTTCATATTGAAGGGAAGACCTGTAAGCAAGGAAGAGGTAATGTCTGTATTAGTAATCAGTGGACTGGCTCTGGCGATTGCAATTGTGTTCAACAACTCTATTCCGTGGATGATAGCAAACGCGGTTGCCGTCCTTGGATTATGGCTTTCAGATGGGCATCGGTGATTATTATTAGAACAAAAGATTGCCAACGACAGACTCCAGGGAATTCAATCAGTCCCTCAGGCACAAAAGAGACGGAAGGGATTAGTCAAACGTCACATCACTTATCGTTTGGTGGCCGCGATCCATCCCATCTCTCAAGAT
>JAKBSX010000241.1:0-462 GCA_021844725.1 Actinomycetes bacterium
GTCTTTATTCCTTCTGCACTGCCGTAATGACAGACCGCCGAGACATTGCCTGGAGTCTTGAGCGGAGCTTGGGTGGCTGGATTTACGCGACTCGTAGAGCGTAAGCGTGAGGTTATTTGTTGTCGGAATGCACTTCTTCAATCCCCCTCAGGTGATGAAGCTCGTTGAAGTCGTACGAGGCTATAAGACCGACGATGACACCGTCGCAAAGACCATGGACTTGGCTCGGAGTCTGGGAAAGGAACCGATCGAGGTCAAAAAGGACACACCAGGATTCATCGTAAATAGAATCCTGATACCACAGCTATTGGAAGCCGTCCGCCTCGTCGAGGAGGGGGTCGCCACTCCGGAGGATGTGGACAAAGCGATCCGTCTGGGGTTGAACTCTCCAATGGGGCCATTTGAACTCCAGGACTACACTGGAGTGGACATCGGTTTGAACGTTGTCGACCATTTTTACGA
>JAKBSX010000241.1:472-5620 GCA_021844725.1 Actinomycetes bacterium
TCGGAAGGAAAACCGGGGCTGGCTGGTACGACTATCCACCCGACAACAAATAACCTCACGCTTACGCTCTACGAGTCGCGTAAATCCAGCCACCCAAGCTCCGCTCAAGACTCCAGGCAATGTCTCGGCGGTCTGTCATTACGGCAGTGCAGAAGGAATAAAGACCTCGATCTTGCAAGACCACGATGGTAGAATCATGGCATGCGAACCTCTCCTCTGATAGGAAAGAAGGCGTGGTTCGGGCCACGCCGGTTCGGATGGGGACTCGGCCCCCGTTCGCCCGAAGGATGGGTCTTGACCGCTGCGGCAGGGGCTGCAAGCCTAATCACCGCTTCACGGTGGCCAAATCGTCCATGGATTCGACTGCTCCCGATAAGCGCATACCTGGTTCTCGTCATACTCAAGGGCACCTCGCCAGGTGGCCCTAGGGAATGGCGCAAACTAACCAGCCAGACCAGTTGACCAGACGCGCGTTCTTCGTCCACTCGGCAAGGTGAATTCACAAGGCGCAACTGCAAGGGGGCCAGACGTTGGCACCCAAACACTGCTGGATAACGTCCATGCCTGCTAAAGCATTTCCGATACGATGCACCTAATTCGCAAGATGATAGCTGTCTATGTGGCTAGGCGCTTGGCGCTCCTCGTCGGGGTATCTACTTAAGCATCATCTCCGAAATGGGCAGACAGGCACTTCTCGCGATCTATGAGAGTCGGCTCTGAAAACGAGTGCCGCAACGCGCACTATGCGAAGCAGTTGGACAACTCTGATCCTGCGGAATCCGCTAATTAGCAGCCAACTAAATGTCTCAGGCAGACCCATCCCGCCATCTAGCTGCCAGGCGCTAAGTTCTAGAGAGACTGCAGAAGGCTTGGGCTTCCCTGGACAGCGGTCCTTTGCATGTAGTGTTTCATAGCCCTCAGACCTCCCAACTCTTCTCCACCACCGGCACGACCAGGACCTCCATGGAGCATCTGCGGCATCACGATTCCATGTCCAGTTGATTCCCCCGCGCTGGAACTATCCACCACAAGAAGCCGTCCATGCCATGGCGCCAATCCGGAAATGAGCACCTTCGCAAGTGCTGTATCGGTGGTCACGATCGAGCCAACAAGACTCCCATCACCCAACGACGCCGCATCTATCACCTCTCCAAAGGTCTGGTAAGGCAGGAGCGTGCACACAGGCCCAAAGACCTCAACCGAGTGGACTTCTGGGACAAAGACATCGTCAGCCCGCAGGAGTAGCGGCGAGACAAAGGCACCACGATCACCGTCGGCACCCAGCGGCTTCACCTTGTCTGGATCCCCGAACACGACCTGAGACACAGCCAGCAGCTTCTGCAAGTTCTTTCGAACCTCATCACGTTGCCCAAGACTGGCGAGCGGGCCCATCTGAACAGTCGGGTCTGAAGGGTTCCCTACGACGATCTCCGAAAGTCTAGCCGAGACCGCTTCGGCGACATCGTCAATTATCGACACGGGAACAAATGCCCTCCTGATGGCGGTACATTTCTGGCCGGCCTTTATCACCATTTCAGTCACCAATTGGTTGACGAAAATCTCGAATTCGTCATCCTCAGTTATGATGTCGGTACCGAGGATCGAGCAGTTGATAGAGTCCGCCTCTGCATTGAAAGCAACGGAGCGGCCTGTAACGACATCGTGACTTCGCAGAGCCTGTGCGGTGCTGGCGGAGCCTGTAAACGAGACCGTGTCCTGGCTTGTGAGGTTCTCGATCAAACCGGCAGGACCGGCGCACAGAAGAGAGATCGTACCCTCAGGCAGCAGATTAGAATCTATGATCCTGCGGACAACGGCTTCCGTAAGGTATGCCGTCTGACTTGCGGGCTTTACCACCGATGGCATTCCAGCGAGAAATGCGGGAGCAAATTTCTCCAGCATCCCCCAGACGGGAAAGTTGAAGGCGTTTATCTGAACAGCAACGCCAAGCTTTGAACTGTAGATGTGCCTGCCACTGAAGGTCCCTCCTTTGCCGAGAGGCTCAATGTCACCGTCGTAAAGAATTGTCTTTTCAGGCAGTTCCCTAGCAGCCTTGCTTGCATAGACCGCAACCGTTCCTATCCCTCCGTCCACATCTACCGCTGTATCGCGTCGTGTAGCCCCTGTACGCAACGATATGTCGACGAATTCGTCAAGATGGCTGAATAGATACTTTCCTAAGTCCTTGAGAATCGCAGCCCTCTGAACAAAGGTGAGCTTGCGCAGCTCAGGACCACCGATCTTCCTGGCAAACTGTAGCATCGCTGCCACATCCGGGCCCTTCTTCGGAATGCGCGCAACCTCTTCGCCCGTGGACGCATCCAAAAGAGATGAGGTATCGCCCTGGCTTGACTGCCACCGGCCCTGGCTGTAACTCTGGAGTACTTGTGTCATTTCACTCTCGCTTTGGGTTGCATTAGATAACCTGAAACTCTTTCATCCGTTGCACATTTTCATATAAATAGCAATGAGATCTCTCGACATTGTAGTTGGCCCCGCTATCGCTGGGTCGACACCCAGAGATCACAAGTGATGGTATCCTCAGAACTGACCTGCTTATACGCCATAGATGAAAGTTGGAGAAAAGCTACACCCCAGTTTGCCGGCCAACTTGACATCCTTTTTCTCCCGAATGGACGAGGACTTCTGAATTAGTGTCCGACTAACAGTTCCAGTAGTTGAGGCTTCGGGACGCTAGGCTCAGCCCAGATAGGCTCTGCGTGCGATTTTCCTCTGCGTCCTGTTACCTCCAAAGGGACCCATTCCTGAGACAAGTATCTTCCTAGCGGCAATTCTTTCGCTGAGTTTTATATCATATTTTTTGAACACGATCTGGCTGCCAGAGGTCTCTCTGTTCGAGACCGAGATTGTAGACAAAGCGGGCGTCGGTGCTTGACCAACGCGGAGATGCTATCGGTGTTAGGACACAACCTCTAGCGTATTCTCACGAGTTTACCTTATCTCATTGAGGAACGCACAGCTCTCCCTAACCCTATGCTTCGCCGTTTGCGCGACCCTTACATGTCCTCACCGACGTGGTACATCGCCCTGGTTGATCAATCTGCTTGACGAGGCGACCCAGCTATGTACAAGAGCTTTTCGGTCATGCGTTCCTGCAGAACCCACACCTTTCCATAAACCATCGAATGATGGAGTGCGACAGATAGCGATCACGGGTGAATAACGCGGCGGAGAAATTGACCATAGAATGGAAAGGACGCACCGCACTTTTGTCTTCCCTACTAGAAACATGTTTAAACAACCGCTGACTTATCTCGCAACATTTTTCACAATTCTTGCGCTCTCCGGCTGTGGTGCAACCAGTTCCTCGCCTGCGAAGACGACCTCAACCCGAAGCCCTTCGTCGACTACGCCAACGTCGGTGCCAAGTCCGACAACGGCCACCAAACCTGCTGTGGCTGCTCAGCCTGGACCAAAGCATCCACACGTCTTTGTGATAATCATGGAAAACCTGGGCTACAGGGCGGCTATGGCAACTCCACAACTTAGCAGTCTTGCACACTCCTGGGCTTACGCCACAAACTACTACGCCACAACTCACCCATCGCTCCCCAACTATCTGTCTTTAATCGGGGGATCGACGTTTGGCATCTCGTCTGACTGCGTGTCATGCTTCGTAAACTCCGCAAATCTTCCAACCGAACTCAGTCAAAAAGGCGTCTCCTGGGCCGCATATATGGAATCGATTCCAAACAGCTGCTATCTCTCCCCTTATGCACCCAGCGGCCTCTATGCCGGAAAACATGACCCCTTCGTGTATTTCGAAAACATTCGAACATCGACTTCGCTGTGCGCGAATATAAAGCCACTCAGCGAACTCACATCTCAACTCGGCTCATCCTCGGCGAAACTGGCAAGCTTTGTATGGATAACCCCGAACATATGCAATGACGGGCACAACTGCCCAGCATCCACCGCGGCGAGCTGGCTGCAAAATATGGTCAGCCAGATCACTTCGTCTTCCGCATGGAAGGACAACGGGGCTCTCTACATTACATGGGACGAGGGCAATGGCGGCGATAATCGCGGGCTGTCATCTTCTGGCGCCATCACCTCTTCTGGAGGAGGCCACGTTCTGACCCTTGTCATCGAACCTGGCCTATCGAGAGGGACCGTTTTGTCACAACCAATGGACCACTACTCGCTACTGAAGACGATCGAGGACAATTTCGGAGTGCCGCAACTCGGACTAAGCGCGAATCAAAGACTGTCATCCCTTCCCTGATCTACTACTGCTGCAAAGCCAGAGCCGCCTCGAGAGCAAAGCCATGCCAAGAGTTCTTTCCCCTGATTCGCAGGTCGTGAACTTTTGGATGCATGTTCAACTCAGCTCCACCTAATCCTACGATCCAACATGGATGGTGCGGCGGAACTTCACCACGCGGACACAAAAGACCGCTATTAGACCTCTGATGCATCACTTCGAATAGTTCGAAGGGGGCAAAATAGAATGAGGAGATAGCCCACCTTGCAGCGAAAGGACCGAGAGCCCTCTATTCAAAGTATCAAACAGCGCTCAGACACACTTACATTTTCCCACTGGAATTCCGCAACTCAGAACTCGAGTGGAATTTTGTGTCAGTCTTCGATGGAGCCATGCGTCTCCTCTGCCAGCCACCGCCTTGCATGCTGTGCTGCCCACGATCTGCTAACGTAACCCGTGAAAATCGATCTCAGGGCTTCTCTGTGAGTCAACGCAAAAAAGATGTGGCCTAGAATAGCCACGACTATCGCAAAGGCCAATACATCGTGGACAAAAGTTGCTCCGGTTCGCCAATCCAGGGGGAAAAAGTTGAACCAGCGAAGTATGAAACCGGTTCCGAACATCACCACGATTGAGGAGCCTATGAAAAGGGCGTTCAACTTTTGGCCTGGGTTGAACTTGTCCGACTGGACAAAGAGATCACGACCGATCGAACGCAGCCACTTGAGCTCGCTTCGGTTCCAAAGACCGAATCGACCGAGATCAGCTCTGAAGCGTTTGCCCCATGAACCTGACATCGAGATCAGAAGTGGCACCGGGAGTATGATGCCCGTCCAGGTGTGGATCTCGGCGATGAGCGCACGTCGACCGACCAATGCCTCCACCTGTCCAAAGTAAAGCGGAAGCGCCGTAAGGATGAGAGC
>JAKBSX010000242.1 GCA_021844725.1 Actinomycetes bacterium
TTGCGCCGATGGTGAATCCAAGCTCTCCGTCCTGCATAATCTGCACAGGAATCAGGAGACACCTCTATTCGATGTGTCTGGCATACTGCACCTGCGGAATCTCTCAAACAGACAGGCTGGGTCCAGAGCCTGGTCTGGTCAATTGAGTTTGAAGGTTGCTGCATTCGTTGAATGGAATATTGAACCCAAATGGGTATGGGCTCACCCGGATTTGAACCTATTTGGGTTTAATACTGTAACTTATCGCACAAATTAAGATTCCTCTTCGAACTGTTCGTACTCTTCGTCTGTGCTGTCGTCTTCCAATGCAGGCTGTGGAGTCCTGTCGACTTCTCTCTCAATCAATTTCTTTCTTAATTCTTCACTAATGGCTTTAGCTCTATTCTTGATAAAGACATCGTAATCATCACTCCAAACTCCAAAGCCCTCTAAATCGTTAATCAGATGTGACTTCATTGTTTCTGTCATTTCTCTATTACTTGCTTGGAATTGCTTCATGTATTCAGATGGAGCTTTTGCCCTCACGACTCTTTTGTTCAGGTAATCGTCCACAATGGTAATATTGACTACATTGTTGATATCAACAATGTTCACACCCTTCTTTTCCAAGAAGGCTTTGGGAAAGAAGTGGTGGTAGTTCTTGCTATTCGCCTGTTTTAACCATGTGTTATCAATGCGGACTAATGAATTGTCACGAAATGACCTAGGCTCTTTGGAAGCATAGAGGCATAGAATTGCCTTTACATAACTTCTACCGGCGCTAAACCAGCCATTGTCTATGATGTAATTTGGACTCGAGTCAATTGGCCAATCATAAGAAGGGTCCTCCCCACTTATTATCATGTCGATGCGTCTTATGTCTTGGGCCAATTTGCTCTCTACTGAAGAAGAGTATCTTCCAGAAAGAGAGACCCTCCAGAAGAAATCCTCCAAGAGTTCCTTCTGGTATCCCATTGGTCTATCCCTATGATGGTAGAAGAAATATGTAAATGGAACCAATATGGCATTATAAGGTAGCAATCTGGATACAATTACTCTATAGTAGTCTCTCAGATAGTCTATTGATAGCTTCAACGCATCCACAATTGCATCCCAAATCTGTATGAATGCCTCTTTATCTAAATTCAATATTGTCTTCCTTTTGCACTCCTTGGACTTTGAGAGTAACAAGGAAGATATTTGCAACATTGATGCAGGCGATATTGTTTCATAACCTATATCTTGCAATTCTGACTTCAAAAATCTAAACTTTTCCGCCAAATCGAAATTCTTCTCTGGGTCAAAGGTTTTAGCAGTCATTATTTCAAATAGAGTGAGTTCCTCACCACCAAGGTTTACTCGTGTAAATATCTCAGTCGCAGTATCTATGGGTATGTCTTCAACTTGTATTACATTGTAAATGTACGAACTGATGCTTGTTTTATACTTGTCAGCTTTATTGTGATACTTACTGGGGACTCTCGAATTTAAAAGCTCGATTCCACCATTAAGTAAGTCTGTCAGTTTGATCAAAGACTCGAGATTCTCATCTACAACCTCGGTTGTAATTATTTTTTCATCAGGGGCAGCTTCGAAATTTACATAAATCTTAGAGAAATCATCAATTTTCCCATCACTCCTCTTTACGCTTGTTATACCCTTCATCGCAGCATATATGCTGGTTACCCTTTGCTGGCCATCTAAGATGTAATTTACGAAGTCGCCAGATTCGGGCTCAGGCAAGGTTATTCCTCCAATATCACGCACTGATCTCAATCGATCTTTGGTTTTCCAAAAGATGAAGGAACCAATGGGATATTCTTTCACAATACTGTCGAGTAATGATGCAGATTTCTTTATCGGCCATACAAAGTCTCTTTGAAACTGTGGGATCTTCAATCTTCCTCTGTCGATGTCTACTATCAATGTCGAAAATTGCTGAGGCGTCGGACGTGGTTGAGTCATATTTACCTCTGACGATGTAAAGGCTTTTGAATGTTTCTCATTTCTGCACAGTGGGACATATTAGCGGCTAGTAGGGGTAATTAGCTTTATTATCTGACCGGTCGTTGTATGGACTCCTGATTATGTCAAAGCAGTTCCACTTGGAGGGCAGAGAATACGGCTGGCAATTCGCGCCTTTTGAGAATGAACTGATTTTCAGCGATGCACATGCCGGATGGCTGGAGCATATTGGTGGCGATAAATGCAGATTAAGGAAATCCCCATTTTCAAAGCACTATTCGACTCACAATTATCTGCTTCCGAGTGATGCAGATTTGCCCGAAGGCACACCGATTAGATTTGAAGTTGGCAGACTGATCCGTGAAAGTCCTTCTCTAATCCCCAAGTCAACGTACCTCGAATTCGACGAGGAGTACTACCCTGTCCTTGGCTGGGAGTTCATAGAACCAAAGATAATCAAACCTGCGTTATCTTCCGCAGATTTCGCCGCAAGATTAATCCATAATTGGCCCGATGGAGAGAAAGACCATTTGGGGGAGGCCATTGCTTTGCAAGTACTCTCATGCCCTCCTGGGTTATACGGTATTGGAGGAATCGGCAGTCAATCTATCAATGCCTCTTCGTGGAGCATTCAGCCCTTGAAAGATCTGAGGACAACCATGCAGAGGTTCTTGCCAACTGAATTCAAGAGCAATGGCAGTCTTTTTGAACTTCATTTCTCAGAGAATAAGAGCGAAGCCAATCTACTGCAGGGACTAAGAGCTCGAGGACGCGTAAATGAGTTTTCTTACAATTTCCTTACTTATGTTAATCCAACGAAAGATCCTTTGCCAATCCAGACACCTACAATAATTCGCAATGCAAGGTATAAGGTCAGAGACAAATCATTTGATATTGATGTGAAGGATTTCATCTTAACTGCCCACTGCATTACTCCTGCGATAGGCGATGAAGAAGTCGCCCTCATTACTAAAGGCTTGAAGAATGTTCATGATTCCATATCTCCGAAGCTCGCAGAATTGCCTTTGCCGATAGACCATTATGCCGTAGTGAAGCTGGCCATGTCTTTGGCCCGGTTCAAGATGACTTCAAGACTTGACGAATCAACGTTAAGAGAGTCACAGGCTTGGCTAAATGACATGATTGCCGAGTTGCTCGATGCTAGAAAACACATTTTCCAACCCGGTAGCAGAGCAGCAGCGGAGAGCTATGCCAGATCCAGCTACAACGACTCTTCAAAGGGGCCATACGACTTGATGGTATTGGAAGCTGCATATCGCGTTCGCGGGGAGAAAGGACTGAAAGAAATTCCCTTGAGTGAGATATTTGCTGATGAAAAGCTCAAGAAAATATCGGCATCTGCCATATCACAAGCGTTAAGCAACCTAGTAGATAGGGGAAGGCTTCTGCCAAAGAAGAATTGGACTACCTACGTCATTGTCGAGTACGATGACTGAATGTGCAAATGCAGGGAACTGCATCATTTAACCTCCTCTGCTATCTTCACATCCAAAGGCGTGGTCTGCCCCCTAAATACTGCGACATTATTGGCTTATAAGGATCCTGAGAAAACAAGTCAGAATGAGGGTGGTTTGGAGGGAGCATTGTGACAGCAAGAACAAGAAGGAGATGGCAGCCTGAGGAGAAACTCGATGACGCAACCATTATCAGCGTATTGACACATTGTGGTGCAATGGTGGATAAGCGGACAATTGTCGCCGGCATCAAGAGCCTGATAGATGAGCTTTCTGCAGAGCGCCTTAGTGCAGAGTTAGAAAAACCATGTGGAAGAACGTAGAAGTGTCAATTGTTTATCAGTTGCCAGGATTAGTGTATAGTTTTGCCAAACAACAACGAACCCGACTTGGATCAATTGATGAAAAATGTGGATGATGCGACACGACAAAGCAAAACGGAAGAGGATTTGAAACTCAGGATAGCGCCACTGTTTGATAGAATAGCACTCAGTTTCGGTCTGTCACCGGCAGACTACGAACATAAGATCAGGGCAATAATGAAAGGCAATAGACCAGACGCGATGTACGGTCATCTTATCATAGAATACAAGTCACCTGGAATTTTGAGTCGTAAAGTTCCAGCTAACAATGCCATAGAGCAAGTAAAGGAATACATCGTTCAGAAAAGCGAGATGGACCGTCTGAAAAAATCTCTCTACTTTGCTGTTATACTAGACGGATTGTCACTTGCCTTTGTAAGATACAGTGATATCGAAGATGAGTGGAAAGTTAATAAGCCTATGACCGCAACTCGTGAGTCCCTCCTTAAAGTGGTAGAGGCCATTAGCGGCTTGCGGAGGAAACCTCTTGACGCTGAAATTATCATTAGCGATCTGGGACCGAATAGCCAAATTGCGATAGATTTCATAAGACAACTGTATGAAACGAAGTTAGTCAACACAAGATCGCAAATATTGTATGAAGAATGGTATTCTACATTCATTCAAGTCGTAGCGTATGACCCCAAGAAACTCAAAGAACTCGACGACATCTACCATGTCGGCATACGTACAGACGAAGAAGGGAAACGACTTCTATTCGCAATCCAGACATATTATGCCATTGTTATGAAACTACTCTCAGCCGAAATAATTTCATTCTATTCGGGCGGCAGGTTCATGAAGTCTTACTTGGCTGATCTAGATGACGCTTCAATGAGAGGCAATCTGAAAGCGTCGTTTGTAGAACTCGAGAGCGAGGGTGGCATTTTTAATAAGTTGATGGGCATCACCAATTTTCTTGAAGGTGACTATTTTTCATGGTATCTTGATGAATGGAACAAT
Organism: Actinomycetes bacterium; assembly: GCA_021844725.1. The sequence goes on from JAKBSX010000242.1 coordinate 4,745, forward strand.
AGCATCGAAACGGTTATGTCTGAACTGATCCGCGCCCTGTCGTTGTACGAACCATCCACAACAGATCTGGAACCGGAACGAATCAGAGATTTGTTCAAGGTTCTGTATCAAGAGCTGCTGCCGAGAAAATTGAGACACTCATTCGGAGAATACTATACACCTGACTGGCTTTCCGAACTTGTACTGAATGAAGTTGGATACACCGGTGATAATGCCATAACAAGTAAAAGACTTCTCGATCCTGCCTGTGGTTCTGGAACGTTTCTGGTGACAGCAATCAAGCGCTTGCAGATGTATCGTGAAGAGCATAGCCTCGATCCGAGATCTATTTTTGAAAGCATAATTAAGAACGTTGTTGGCTATGACTTGAACCCACTTGCTGTCTTATCGTCGAGGGCCAATTACATAATAGCTCTGGCCGATCTACTCAGATATCGACCGGAGAATTTTGAAATCCCCGTCTATCTTTGTGACTCTGTTTCAATCTCAAGAGGAGACGATACGGTAATAGAAGAACCAATACGGGTTTACCAACTGCGGACTGTGGTTGGATCATTTCGCATTCCAGTAACAGCTGTAGAGAGAAAAGAGATACACAGGCTGCTTGAGATTGTTAAATCTCATTTAGTTCTAGATTCCAATGAAGATGAGTTTAAAGAGGCTTTTGGGAGACAGATTCCAGATGCCAATTATGTCGAGACTGTTGTTCAACTTTATAAAAAGCTCCTTTCTCTTGAAAGAGAAGGGAAAAACAAGATTTGGATCGGCTTGCTGAAGAACTCCTTCGCGCCACTTCTTCAAGGACTTTTTGATTTTGTCGTAGGCAATCCGCCCTGGATCAACTGGGAGTCGTTACCTGAGAGCTATCGG
>JAKBSX010000243.1 GCA_021844725.1 Actinomycetes bacterium
GTGGGAGCTGGACTTGCGTTCTACCACGCCAACCTCCTTAGCGGTCTTTGGCTGGTTGCTTTAGTCGGTGTTGGCTGGCTAGTTCACATGGCTGGTGATTATCTGACACGAGGCGGCATTCCCCTGCTTTATCCCAAAAAGGAAGGTTTTTCTCTTTCGGTATTTGGAACTACTGGGTCAAAGCTCGAGACATTGTTTGCGGCGGTTCTTTATCTTTCCGTGTTTGTCACACTTGGGTTGTGGTTCTATCACTATTCACATGGTGCTCAATTTACCCATTTTGTTTCGGCCAGGTATGGGAGGTAGTGCATGAAAAATGATTTCGATGTAGAGACTGCTCTGATTGCATCGATTTATTCAGATATCGATGCAATCTTTGAAGTCGCTGACAACATTGAACCAAATGATTTCTCAAATCTTGGGCACGGTTTGATATACGACGTGTTACGGGATCGAATCTTAGATGACCTGCCTACTGATGTTGTGAGCATGGTGGCCGACATGAAGGCCAGGGATTTTCTTGATAACGCTGGCGGGCCTGAAGTGGTCAAGAGCATCCTTGAGGCAAAGAGCGCTAATCCCGACTCAGCTCGACACTATGGTGACCTGATACGTAATGCATCCAAGCGGAGAACGGTGGCCAGGCTGTGTCAGGGTTTGATGGAACAGGCTACAGGAGGCGGGGAGATTGAGGAAAGTAGTGCTGCACTTAGTAAGGCACTGACCGAGCTATCGAGTACAAAATCTCATTTTAAAATGCCACTGTCTCAATCAGCGGATGAACTTCGGTCTCGGCTGCACGCATTGCGCAACGGAGAGATTGTGATAGATCTTCTAAAGAGCGGATTTAGTGATCTCGATGAGATTACTAAGGGGTTGCGAGCTGGACAGTTGATAATTGTTGGTGCTCGGCCAGGTATGGGTAAAACTGCATTTGCGCTGGAACTTGGTTTACAGATTGCTACCAATAGTTGCAGGCGAGTTCTTTTTTTCAGCCTTGAAATGAGTTCCGATGAACTCAGTGAACGAGCTGTGGCGAGTGGCGCTCAAGTCAATCTATCTCGACTCCAAACTGGTGATCTGACAGATGACGAGTTAGTGCGGGTGGATGAGGTTGTTTTGGGTCTCCATAATACCGATTTGGTGCTCAACTGCGATCCCATGGTGAAGGTGGCAGACATACGCCTAGCGGCGCTAAAGGAGCAAACTAAGGGCAAGTTGGGGCTGATTGTTGTTGATTATCTGCAACTAATGGGTGGCAACGGTAAAGGCAAAAGTGCTGAGAATCGTCAATTAGAGGTAGCGGAGATTAGTCGAAGTCTGAAGCTTTTAGCGCGAGAACTTGAAGTTCCGATAATAGCTCTGTCTCAATTGTCAAGGAATCTGGAGGCTAGACATGACAAGCGGCCACAGCTATCTGATCTACGTGATTCAGGGGCGATAGAACAAGATGCTGACTTGGTTTTATTTCTGTACCGAGAAGAAGTCTATGACGATAAAACCGAGAACCAGGGTTTGGTGGAAGTAATAGTCGCCAAGCATAGAAATGGGCCAACCGGTAAGGCAATTCTGTGGTTTGAACCGGAGTACATGCGATTTGGTGACTTACTCCCTGGGATTGATGTTATTCCAGAAGGGTATCGGAGAGAAAGCGAGACAAGCACATCAGCACCTATTGATGTCAACGCAACCCTTTGGGATCCAGATGATGACTCATAAAGCCATATTTGACTGCCATGTTTTATAGATGAGATCTAAGGCGAGAGTGAAGCTATCGAGCTGACCGTGGCATTTGTTCTAACTGCGGGTGCCACTCCAGCCAGAGCTAACAACCGCAACTGCACAAAATGTGCCACGTGATATTGGCAGCACGCAGCAGCATGGCAGCGTGAACCTATCACCAGGCATGCCGACAATTGAAGATCGGGATGCCGACGCTTATTCGTATCCTGGGCGCTTTTGAACGACGATTGTGTGCCAAAACTTGTGCAAAATGGTCACAGAATCTATGAAGTGACTTTAGTCTAAGTTATGATTATAGATCTGTCATGTACTGTTGACCTTGATCGGAATTTTGAATGTAGATAGCACATTCAGTTCTCAAGATCTGAATGTGCAAGCAGATTGTCGTGGGCCTGCTGCAAATTTATAAACTGCGTTACCTGGGTATGAACCCCGGCGTCGCGAAGGGAGGCAGTCACACCTAGGTGTTATCATGTCACCTGTGGAACCTTCTCCAGACCCAAGATGGAAGAACTTCATTGGGGGATTCGATCGTTACGGCAGTCCTATTCCGATGACCTTTGAGCTGTTGCAGGATGTGGCTCGAGATTGGGAAAGTCTTGTGTGCGAGTCAACTCCTTCGGGCATCAGAAGTCTCCTTGCGACGTCACGATCCCTTTTTACGTATTCATGGTTTTGCTACGAATTCATGGCCGTTGGTTGTCTGATTGCATTTCAGGCTCTGGAAGCAGTTTTTCGCCAGGTACTCTATCCAAATGAGTCAGAGAAGACTCCGTTCAAGAGGCTTGTCGGTATGGCAGAAAAGGACGGTATCATCGATCGGGCAACCGCGGACCTGGTTTCAACAGGTGCGAGTTTGCGCAACTCTTTTTCCCATTCACTAGATCAAGCAGTCTTCACCGTAGGCATGGCTGGAGATATGATCGAAAAGACTCATTGTCTGATCAGACAGTTGGTTGTTGCCGGTGCTTCTAAATCGAGAGTGCCCAAAGCTGATGATAGTTCAGAATAGTTTGGCAACATTGATGGATGGATATAGAGCAACAATTTCAAGTTCCATATTGATACTGGCACTGGGAATCCAGGTGGCTATGGGATTTTATAAGTTCACTGGTGTACGGATCGATTTTTCCGTCACACAAACGGTTATGAGGTTTGGTTACTAGAATTGGCTGGGTGTCAAAGAAGCCCGAGATATCACTTGAGTGTGTACTTCGACTACTCATCGACAAACTGACAGATGAGGTCAATGAGACCCTTGATTCAGACGATTGGGCTTTTGTAAAGGCACAAGGCCCATTGCCAAAGGCATATGCTGCTGCAGCGCTTCGTCATTGCATGGTTTTGCTTGAAGATATCTACCATGCAGGTCAGGAAGATAGGGAAACCACTTCTCGAATTCTATCGAGAGTACATTTCGAAAGTTGGCTCGTTGGAATGTACTTAGCTCTTGGTGAAGACGAAGCCCTGGATGCCCTCGCCGCCGATTATCTTGTAAAGATAACGGGGTGGAAGAACCATATTGATGAGTACAATAAGGCCGTTGTTCAGAAGAAGAAAACTATCGTAAAGCGCAACAAGAGCATTCGTGCCAACAATGAGCACAAAGCTATGCGAAACGCGCTCTATTCAGAACAACCTCCCTTGTCTATACTTGACGAAATTCCTTTGCCTGGCAAAGATCTGCTGCAGTTCCCAATTGACAAAATACTGGAAGGTGCTCAGACTGATGTTTCACCTAAGGATCTGGTCCTGAGCAGTGTTGCCACCCGTGTTGATCAACTGCTCGAGCTAGCAGGGAGTGATCTGACGGTTGAGGCGATATACATTGTTGCGTACAGATCTTTGTCTACCTTCGTTTCACATCCTTCACTTCCTGTTTTTGACAGTTACCTTTCTAGGGATGACCGCTTCTTCTTGAGAATCAATAAAGACTCCAACCAGAACACTGAACGACATGCATTTACGAAATCGGCGCTACACATGACGGCGATATTGACTCACCTCGTGCTCAAATTGCGAGGATCTAAATGTCCCGTTGCGGAGTATATCGACTCGTTATTACGTCCTTAGTCGACTCATCTCGGAACGACTTGGCTGAGAAGTGACATTGCGGGAGTCACTCGGAATCAATTGATTCCCCAAACCCTACCCTACGCCCTGGCAAAATTTTTCTCAGCTTCTCGCTCAACCAATCCCCGTCACCCGTCAACATCCCAATGAGCCGGGCAGCCGAGCGGCTTCAAGTCGCAAGCGGGACTTCGATCCTCAGAACGTCAAGCACGACTTCTGGGTCTTCCTACTTCCCTTCGGTCAGGTTGGCGACGAGTTCAAGACCGGCAAGCATCTGATGGTGGCAACATGCCTGGCGACGCTATCAAGAACGGGTGGCCCAATGAAGATCCTGGTCCGCTCCGCCACGCTGGACGGCGAACTGATATCCGATAGCGGGGAAGCTCAGGAGGCGGCAGAATGCCTCGATATTGGTGAGTTGATGCGCGGCCAGTCGGCGTGCAAGAGGCATCGAAACTCTCATTTGAAAATTATCTCAGCTCTACACTTTTAGGGGAGAGTAAAATGACACGGAGGTACTTGTCGAGGTAGGGGATATGGATGCCACAAATCGGAAATTCTCGTCGTCTTCCTCGGATTGATCCTCGTCTAGGTCATCCGGTCCCAACACATAAGGGTCATCATCCGAGAGAATGTCTTTGACGAGTTCGTCTTCTTCCTCGCTGGTGGCCTCGAGTATTTCCACTATTGAGAACCTCTCCTTTTGCAGGGCTTCCAGTTGTTGTGACTCTGGAAATTCTGAGACTGTGATAATGCTCTCGAAGTATGCCTTCTTGCTTTCTAGTTTGTCGATCTCACGATTTGTTATCGTTGTACGTGCTTCCATGTAGTTGGCATCGGTGAAGATCCTACGTATGATTCGAGGAGAGCCAAGTCTGACGGTTTGCTCTTCAGTCTGGATTAGAGCACCAGTCGGGTTTTTACCTGCTTCTGTATCTTTTGTCGTTAGCCACATGTTCCAAACATGGCTGCTCCAATCATGTCGGATTCCTACTTGAAGTCCGTCTATGTCCATAATCAGCGGTGCTGACGAATACTGATTCACGGATTTAAGGGTGGCAATTAGGGCAGCATTGATTTCGCTTTCAGTACCAGAATGGCTACCAAGCTCCTCCATTCCGGAAAGATCCCACCCCTGGCTGATGGTCATGTTGTACACCTGCTTGGCTTGCTCTAGACCTTCTGAAGACACCTGGCCGTGATAGTCGCTGAATTTCTTCCATTCTTCAGCAAGGTCCATTTGAACATCACGTAGTGCTGCAAGGTTCGTTGTCTCAGAATCAATTGCAGCTAGTCCATTCCTACCACGGTTGTAGTTTGCCTGAAATGTTCTTTGTCGGCGCTCTAGCTTTGCAATCTGACTATCTAGTTCGGCTTTGCGGATATGTAGCGGGTTACCCGTTGCTAGTGCCTTTACCTGGGCGTATGAAATAGCATCAGTGCTCTCGTCTTCCACTTCACGAGCGTCGCTAGTAAGCACCTGGTCGATAAAGTTCTTCTTGCGGGCAAGTGTTTGCCATAGGAACACATCGAAGGATCCCTCATTGACATAGACCAAGACATCGACTTCTTTATTTTGATTTCCTTGACGCACTACTCGTCCGTTGCGCTGGGTCAGCTCATCAGGTCTCCAGGGAGCGTCCATGTGGTGTACTGCTATCGCTCTGTCCTGGACGTTTACTCCGGTTCCCATTTTTCCAGTTGAGCCAATCAGAACACTAATTGCACCACTTCTGGCCGACTGAAAAAGGCGAGCTCTTTCTTGGTCTATGTCAAT
>JAKBSX010000244.1 GCA_021844725.1 Actinomycetes bacterium
TGGAGCCGTATCCGAAGAGTCGTGTTCATGAGCTTCATCATGATGCGGTAGTAATTGGTCGGGATAACCACCCATCCAAGAGTGCTCGAAAACCGACAGAATTCCTTCCATTTATTGGAATATCCCCGCTGCGTCATGCCGATCTTTACTCCTGGCTTCCCCGAAAGCCGCCATTCGCAACGAGTGACTTTCCGCCGGGCCAGGCGTACGAGAGCACGTCGCATTCGGCACTAAATGAGTACGCACGGCTTCGATGGGCACTAATTGATCAGTATCACGATGCGCTAGGTCCTCCACGTTGGCACGTTGGAGAGTTGACAGCGCTCGACCTACTGAAGACGCTCAGATCGAGTACTTGAATGCCGTTAACCCTAAGTTAAAACAGTAGCGTCCCAAAGTTAAAACTGGAGTGACTTTGGTGTTGGTACCTGCTGGTACCCTAGTACCTGGTTGTTTCTTAAGAAACGTACTTCGGTAAAAGCAGTACTCGGAATTAGGTGTAGTGTTACTGTTGTTCCATCTGGCAGGTGCCCCGGTACACTTAAAGCAAGGCCATCAAAAGATATCTTGCCGTAACCATTAACCTTCCGTTTCCGTATTACCAAAAACAATGTATCACGCTAGATGAGGTTGGGAAAGAGGTCTATTGTCATGAAACTCCACTTTTAACTTTGTCTCAACTCCACTCCAGTTTTGACTTTGTGTTCCGGGGCAGTACCTCAAGCAAGTACTCCACTTTTAACTTTGGGCTAACATCGAGTACTTGAATGCTTGACACATCGAACATATGTTCGTATGATGAAACTGTCATGGAAATATCTCAAGATCGAGAGGCAAGTATGACTTCAGAACTCGCGCAAGCATTGGAATTAGCGAAGCGTAGGGTATGTTGGATGATTATGAACGACCCGGTGTTTCAGAAGGCAGTAGAAGAACACGTTAAACAATCGTTGATTCGGATTAGACAGGAGGCTGAGCTAACGGCGAATGGACTCAAGCCAGGCTTTGGCGATGGTGTGTCGGTCTGAGTCAGCGACCTCGAGAAATATATCGAACTTAATGAAGTCGTTCGCGTCATAACCATATCCTGGCTTTGCACCCTCACGTAAATTCTCAATATGGGGCAGAAATGAATAGTCTCGCGCATCAATTCTCTGACCCGTTCCATGGTCAAAAACCGGATATTGACCGCCACCTCGTGCTGGTACATCATTCACGCCGGTAGCTAAAATTTCACCCTCAGTAGAAGTCAGAACGGCTCCCACACGACGCGCAAGCGATCCGGAGGCCATTGAGGCTGTAAAAGCATGGGCCATAGCTTGTTCATGGCGAGTTGGCGTGAAGTTGCGAACTCCAAATACCTGCTCAAACATCGCTCTAATTGTCCAGTTTGTCAGTCCGACGGGTGCAATAGCCTCGTCACTTGTATACACACCGTCTCTCTGACGCGAGACGCGGCTAACTACCTCTCTATTACTGGCCGGATCTGCCACATCGACGAACACATCAGCCAAATGAAATGTGTCTCCAATTGCCACTGCAGCTTTGTCTAAAGGTGTGCCTCTATCTCGCTTAATAAGTTCACGGGCAAGGTCAGCCACATCCCTGCACTCGATTTGCGCTGAAAGTGAAAGCTTCTCACAAAGATTCTGACGGCGTAAGTCTGGTTCTTCATAGACTGCTATCAGCAAAAAATGCTGCCCATACACTGATCGGAAGGTCGCAACTTCATCTGGGTGCATCAGTGAATCTAGCATCCAGGCTACTCGACGAGTTCCAACTACACTCGTTACCTTCTTCCGCCGCTCAAGAATCTCCTCAATAGCCAACAAGGCAACGTAATTAAAGGATATTTGTCTCGCTTTATCACCTGCATCCATCCTTGAGCGGTAATATTGATACTTATCTTGGTCTGCTTGAGCTGCGAGTTGTGCGCCTGGAACCTTTGCCAATAGAGTGGAAAGTTTGATCGACTCAATACGATAGCCGCACGATTCCCTAAGTAAAGTAGTCACTTGACCCACTATGGGTTCCAGGTCCGTACCGATGGCTCTAACAAACCCAATAAATAACTCATCCGGCGAAGCGACGATAGCCTCGTCGCCAGATGGCATCAACACATTATCAGTCAAGGTAGGCAGCTCCAATCCAGACTATTTCCACTCGTTCTGAAGTTTCAGTAATATTGTGCGAAGATTCGCTGGAACTTTCGTTATTGCCTCGGAAATACTGAACCAGCCCACGATTCGACTCTCACCCGGATTGGGATCTGGATCAAACTTGTCCCCGGAGGTTAGAAGAAAACGTAAGTCCAAATGTGTATGGTTATCAGCCGCCGTATGCACATCTATGTGGAGCAGAGATGGTGGAGACTCATTAGAAACAAACTCAAGGTATAATCCCGTCTCCTCCATCGCTTCCCGCAACGCAGCTGACCAAGGCATCTCACCAGGTTCTATATGGCCGCCAGGAGGAAGCCATGTCTGCAATCGCTTGTGAAAATGAAGCAGAATACCAAGTCGCGAGGTAACGATTGCACTTGCGGTCACATGTATAAGACTGGCATCGCGGTCAAAGGGCAAAGCCAGTTGATCGAACTGAAGGAGAAATTGCCTCTTTGCTTCAGCTTCAATCTGATCTAAAGGTTCGTGAACCAATACTATGGTACGAACCAAATACTTCAACTCACAAAAATCGAAGCTCACGTCAACTGAATTTTTCGTCGTTGGAGACACGTGCGCTATTGAATGGCAAGCCCCAACTCCACCACTCACGCCCAAAGGTGCCCATCGAATTTTGAAGACGATGCATACGGCCTGCAAACTGTAAGTACGAGTCCTCGAACAGCAGACGACGGACCTTCATATATTAGCTGAGATCGTCCTTCAATTTTGAGGGTTTGTGCAATTCCTATAAAGCATTCAAACAACTCTGCCTCCCAGCACTAGAAAGGCTCTTACCATCTGGCCTTGCATTATAACCCAAGCCACTCATCCGCGCGGATAATAACAATGGGGTTACCCAGAAAAAATAGACACGTGATTAGACGCTGCGCTTAGTTTTGGACAATGCTATCTCACAATCTCTGGACTCATGTTGGTCTTTACCTGACACCTTTCGGTGTTCTAAAAGCGGATGTAGCTAGCTTCTCCTGCCTCTCGTTCAATCAAGTTGGCAAAGGTGTGGCGGTAGAAGTACTCGTGTTTGAAGATCAACCAGAAGGATTCGATGCTTGCCCGATCGTAGCACGACCCAGCGGCTCCCATCGACCTTGAGACTTTGAATCTATTGCAGAACCCCACGACGCGGCAACCCCCAAATTGTGATCCGCAGACTGACCTCGAATCACTCTATTGATACTTCGTAGCTCAACTTGACTGACGTCAAACGATTCGTCATCACCCACCGCGTTTTGCACCATTCCAGCTAAGCGACTTTACAGCGTACCGAAAAACTCTTCAGTGAAATTATAACGAAATACCTTGGACACTCAAAAAGAACGGGGACACTGTCGACACTTAGATGTTCTGCAGGTTCAGGCGAGATGGCCACCCACCATATTGGAGTCCACTCCTCAAAGTCACATGAGAACTTTTCGTCAACCCATTTCTCATCAGCTGTAAATTATCCCAACCTTTGACAATCCTTACATTTTGGCCGACCCGCAGTTCCGGGACTCCTATGTTGTGGCTGGATACGCATTCCTGCTGGACACAGACTTTGATCGTGATACACGTTACGCTCGCCACCATATTCGGGAACTACCGTGTGATAAGGTGCAACCTTTACCAATGTTTCCCCCAAATCTGAAACCGCCAGACAATCTAACGAGAGGTCGATATCAAAGACCTTGCGAAAATTCGTCGGCTGCCTCCGCGTGTCAACCAGGCCCACTCTATCACACACCGATCTTCACGCGCTGAGACTTCAGGAAACGTATATGTTATCAACTCGCTCGGTCTTTATTTCCATTGAGTTGCTGGAGCACCAGTTCCTAAAGTTGCACGCAGCTTCGGAATCACCGAGACCACTTGCAATCACCGCAAGAACCAATACTGCAGCATGAAAGCCCAAAGACACAAGACGTGCCTGATGAGCCTTTAGGCAGCTCCTTGACTTGGCCTCAACTGCTTATTAAGCGGACCAGTCAAGATGGAACCTCTGAGAGGTCTTGCAGGTTCAGGTGAGATGACCACTCACTATTTAGAAGTCCAATAAGATAAATTCGATTCGGATTTCCTCTTGTTGGTAACAATTCCCACGCTCTGTCTGGCTCGAGTCACAGCCACATAAAATTTCGCAGCGGATACCTCTGAAAGTACCGTTCCATTCTCAATGAAGCCAAAGATTGGCTCAGTCGGGAAAACGAGAACACGATCAAATGAAAGTCCTTTCACCTGTCCAAAGTTCTTGGAACCTGGCCCCGCCTTCTTCGTGCGTTTGTCCCATCCAAGCTCCTGCGGCTCAAGACCCTTGCGATAGGCATCAACGCCGGACTCATGGACAAGGAAGACTCCATCGTGTGAGTTCTCCACCAATTCCCAAAGTTGCATAACGTCAACTCCGAAAGTCTTCTCCAGTAACTCCTGAGGTCTATTCCGACAACTCGCGAGGTCTCCTCCGACAATTCGTGAGTTCCGGAATCACTAGATCGTTTTGGCCATACTCGTTCTCATGAACCATCGCCAATGTTGTGGTTCAGAGGAAGGGGGTGTGGCTGATGAGCCAAAGGAAGGTATGGGGATTGGAAAAGATTTACCAGCGAGAGATCTTGCGACTCTATTACAAGATGGGAACAAAGAGACAGCATATAGCCGATGCATTGGGCATCAGCTTCGCAAGCGTTCAACGCGAGATTGAGATCGCCGAGCAAAACGGCGGGGCTCGGCTTTTGGATCTCAGCGAGTCTGAGCTTGCGAGCGTTCTTTATCCCATTAGGCCGGGACGAAAAGCCATGGATACAAAAGCTCAGCCGGATTGCGAGTACCTGGTATCAGAGTTGACAAAGAAAGGAGTCACCAAATCGCTGCTGTATAAAGAGTACGTCAATGAAAATCCAGGGAATGCATATGGATACTCGATGTTCTGCCAGAAGATCAGCGACTACATTTCCGCCTCGGCACTTACGATGGTGCTCGACCACAAACCAGGCGAAAAAGCATTCTTGGATTACTGTGGGGACACTGTGCCCATTTATGACTCCGGAACCAACCAGGCCAGCTTTGAAGCAGAGATATTCCTAGACACTCTGGCTTACAGCGGATACAGCTACTTCGAAGCCCAGAGGCGCCAAGACAGCCAGTCGTTCACAGGAGGAATCGCTCGAGGTTTCACCTATTTCAATGGGGTGGTAAAGACCCTGGTGCCAGACAACCTGAAGGCCGGGGTGATTACAAACTCTAAATCTGACCTCAGGCTTTCGAGGGCAATGATGGAGCTGGCAGAGCATTACCAGGTATTCGTAGACCCTGCCAGAAAGTACCGCGCTAAAGACAAGGCAAAGGTCGAGGAACGGGTCGGATATGTACAGAGGAACGTGTTGGCGGCGCTCAGGGGCAAAAAGTTCTACTCCATCTCGGAACTGA
>JAKBSX010000245.1 GCA_021844725.1 Actinomycetes bacterium
TCTCGTTGAAGCTGTATTTGGATATAACGGCATCGGAGATCTCATTACGGATGCTGTGGTGAATCACGATTATCCAGTGTTAGAGGGAACCCTGTTCCTTGTGACCCTGATGATTGTTGTAGGTGGCTTGATCGGAGATCTATTGCTGATTAGACTAGATCCGAGGCTACAAGCCGCTGCAACTGTATCTCAGGTTGGTCGTTGAAGAGATGCAAAAGCAAGAATTAGCTCCGCCAGTACGGTCTAGACTCCGCAAGTCATGGAATACTATCTATTCAGAATTTTTGTCAAAAAAAGCATCGAAAGTGGGGGCTGGAATTCTGATTGCTCTCCTTTTGTTAATATTGATTGGGCCTTTTGTGATCCCGTATGGGCCTTACGCGGAAAACAGTATCCCCAATCATCCACCAACGCTCGCCCACCCCTTTGGGACTGATTCTTTCGGTCATGATATGTTGAGTCAGATCGTTTGGGGCGCTTATCCTTCGCTTCTCGTGGCTTTGGCCGCGTCGTTCGGGTCAGTCGCAATCGGCTTCGTATTTGGTATATTTGCAGGATATTTTTCGAAAATGGATGGTCCGCTTTCAGGGACTACGGATATTATTCTAACGCTTCCACTGCTGCCGGTTATGGTTCTGATAGCCTCCCTCTGGACTGCTTCAAATGCTCTGATCGCGGGAATGCTGACTTTGTTCCTGTGGCCACCTGTCTCACGCGCGGTGCGGGCCCAAGTTCTCGCTGTAAAGCAGTTTCCGTACGTCGAAACGGCGAGAATAAGTGGGCTGAGCAACCTCAATATCGTGAGGAAAGTTATCGTGCCCGAGGTGGGCTCAATTGCAATAGCCTATTTCATCTTGAATCTTTCCATAGGTATTGTCCTAGTTACAGCTCTAGAATTTCTCGGAGTTGGAAATCCTAACATTGTCAGCTGGGGAAGCACACTTTATTGGGCTCAAAACAACGCGTTTCTTGCAGGAGATTGGTGGTGGATCGTAGAACCTGGGTTAATGATTAGTCTGGTTGCTACGGGTTTAGCTCTTATCGGGTTCTCGCTTGAAGAAATTATGAACCCGAGATTGAACTCGTGATTCGAGGTAGATTTAGAAGAAAAATGACCACAAGCACCACATCATCCTTTGCAGAACCGGTTCAGAAGGAAGTACCATCCAAGCTCAAAATTTCGAATCTTTCAGTAGAATACATGACAAGAACGAGCAAGGTTCTCGCGCTCGATAATGTTTCACTGGAGATTCCATCACACGGTTATTCGCTTGGAATTGTCGGTGAATCTGGAAGCGGTAAGACAACCCTGGGGCTTGCGATTATGAATGCAATCGAGCCCCCGGGCAGGATTTCCGCCGGATCAATTATGTACGGCGATAAAGACGTACTCAAAATGAGTAAGGAGCAGATCAGGAGATATCGCTGGGAACAAGTCGCCATGGTTTACCAGTCCGCGATGAACTCGCTCAACCCCGTGAAAAGGGCTGGAGCTCACCTCACCGAGGCTTTGAGAGAGCACACCGACGGAGCGTTATCGAAAGACGAGGCAAAGCAAAAAGCCATCGCGCTGCTTTCAGATGTTTCAATTAACAAAGACAGGGCGTTTGACTACCCACACGAACTGAGCGGAGGTATGCGCCAGAGAGTGATAATAGCGCTCGCACTCATGCTGTCGCCAAAATTTCTCATAGCGGACGAGCCGACCTCTGCGCTGGACGTAGTCACACAAAAGCAGTTATTGATATTACTCAAGGAGCGAGTCACTAGGGATAGACTCTCGTTAATATTCATCACACATGAAATTTCGGTACTCAATGGACTCGTTGATAACGTTGGAGTGATGTATCTCGGAGAGGTCGTCGAAAGGGGACCTATAGACAAGGTCTTAGATGAACCGCTCCATCCCTACACAGAAATGCTTCTCGGCACCTTGCTGACACTTGACTCAGACAAAACGTCTTTGCTTGAAAGTGCTAGAACTGGAGTTAGAGGCGCTATGGCGGCGAGGGAGACTCGCATGATGGGCAGCGGCAACTATTGCAAATATTCCAACAGATGCAAATATGTTTTCGAAAGGTGCAAAGTGGAACGACCAAAACTACTACAAGTCCAAAATGATCGGTGGGTAGCATGTCACAAGTTCAGCAAATAGCGGGTAGTGTTTCTGGAAGCGGAATATCTCCGCTGCTCGAGGTAAGGGATCTTTCAGTAAGCTTCGCACGGTCTGGTGCGCTTTTTAGAAGGCCCGAGACAGAGATCAAAGCGGTTGATGGAGTTTCGTTTGAGGTAAAAGAGTCCGAATTTCTATCGATTGTGGGAGAAAGCGGTTCTGGAAAGTCCACAATTGCGAGATGCATAATGGGTTTGGTCCATCCCACTTCTGGTTCGATCAAGTTCAGAGGCAAGGAAGTATCGAGCTTCAGGGGCAAGGATGTTCTATCCTATTGGAGAGAAGTGCAAATGATCTTCCAGGACCCCTTCGGTTCTCTAAATCCAAGAGATACCGTGTTTCAAACTATCGCAACTCCCATCATAGAACTTACGAAAGAAAGAAACCGCTCGAAGATTGAAGAAACTGTAACCAGCGCCATACAAGAAGTTGGCCTAGACCCGGATTACGTTATGCGCAGGCTTCCACATCAACTGAGTGGGGGAGAAAGACAGAGGGTCAATGTAGCAAGAGCTCTTGTCTCAAACCCCAAACTATTGATAGCTGATGAGCCGGTGACTATGCTTGACGCGGCGCAGAGATTGAACATTCTCTCGCTGTTGATGGACCTAAAGAGTAGGCGCAAGCTAACTGTGGTGATGATTACCCATGACCTCGCGAGCGCCAAAGTGACGAGCGACAGGTCTATTGTAGTCTACTTGGGCAAGATAGTCGAAGAAGGCAAAACTTCTGAGATACTTTCTTCACCACACCATCCTTACGTAGAGCTCATCGCTTCTTCAACGCCCAAGCTACACACGAAGGACGCCTATGATAAGAGAAGCACCCAGGTTTCGATAGAGGAAAGCGCAATGGTAACGAAGGGTTGCGTTTTTAGGCCGAGATGCAAGTACGCGACAACAATTTGCGAGACGACCGAGCCAAAACTAGAAGACATTTCTCCGGACCATCCCGCCGCTTGCCATAACCCGCTGAATAAATTCGGCTAGTAGCGATTACCTTCCAGCGATTTTTTCGAATTGTTTGCCGAGTCTTAGTGGCTATAATGAGGGTTTGAACCGAGTATGCGGCTTGATTGCAGTTTCGACTATGGCAATTATCGGAAAAAGGCGAGCCGGGCCAAGAAACGCTTATTATCGTTCAGGTTTACGGGCTGGTAATGAAATCTAGATCGGTATCGAGGATTTTCGCTTCTCTAATCATGGCCGCGCTGTTGTTGGCATTTGTTCCAGCATCGCTGGCGACGACAACGGGCCCAGTTGTTGCAAATGCTGCGACAGCTCAGACCTGTACTCCAAACGCTAGCAATACATTCACGTATGTGGCGAGTCCAGGAGCTCCAGAAAACTACAATTTTCTGACGCTATCCAATAACGGAGAAGGTACGTTGCTCAGGTTGATGTACCTCGGGTCAGCTCCAACTCCGTTAGATGTTAACACGCAGGCGGCTTCTGGAAGAAACGATACATACGACCTACTTACCGACCTTGTCACTACAAACTCTAACTATACGCAATGGACATTTTACATAAAACCAGGCATCTTATGGTCGAATGGACAGCCAATCACCGCGCAAGATTTCATAAGAACATTCAGTCCCAGTTTTGCCCTAAATGCTTCGGTTGACGCTCTGGGTCTTCACACTTTCATCAAGAGCGTAACCCAAGGCGCGAATTCGAGCATTGCGGTGTTCAATTTGAATCAGAGCGTCGCTTGGTTCCCCACGCTCATGAACAACGAATTCTTCACTTCTGTGTATCCAGAATCATTCACTAGCGCAGGCTCAACAAATGCAGGAATCGGAGCTTCAGCAGCTACGCTTGTCACTAGCGGTCCGTTCTATCTATCCAACTACGTAGCCGGGTCATCGACCGGTGACTTTTTGAGGAATCCATATTTCTACACCAGCGGCGTTAGCGAACCTCAGATATGCGACTTCCACGTTGACTTTGTAGAATCGAGCGCCACTGACGCCACATTACTTGCAGGCGGCAGCGCTGATATGGCAGTTCTAGATCCCTCAAATGTTGCATCAGTCCAATCACAAAACCCGAACATTCATGTAGTGGATTACAAGGGTGTGAATGAACAAGCTATACTCTGGAACATTTCGGCTCCTCCATACAGCAGTTTGCAATTTAGACAGGCAATCGCTGCAATTGTAAACTATTCCGCTATCATACAAGGTGCTTTCGATGGATACGCTGTCTCAGGAGCAAACGCGGAGGGATTGGTGTCTCCGATTGTTCAATACTATGACAGTAACCAGCCAACCTACCAGACAGACCTCTCACTAGCAGAAGGTCTGATCAACCAAACTGGAATGATGCACTACATTCCGGGCAGTCCCGGCAAGGTGGAGTGGGATAACGGCACCCAAGTCCAGCTCTTGATGTTTGCACGCAACGACTTTACTGAGAATGTCGTTGCAGCCCAAATGTTGCAACAGGAGCTCCAAAACTTCGGCTTTTCAGTGACCTCAACGGTGCAATCTGAGAGTGACAACGTCGGCGATAGTTTCTCCTGCAGGTTCAATATATGCCACGCGATGATCGTGGATGAGGGACCAGCTCCGCTGTGGGGTTCACCCTTTGCTGACGCAACGTATCCAGGAAACATCTGGTTCGCTGAGGCACCGTATGCCCAGTTTGAAGGTCCAGCAACCGGCGCTGCAGAAATGAACTACATGGGTAACTACACCGGAAACAGAAACGGCAACTACATCCTAGACTTCACCGGAACCGGTGGGCTACTAGGAACAACCAATCCAACACAGGTGCAGAGCTACCTCAACAACATTCAGCAGATCAACGCGGCGAACCTTCCATTCCTGATGGTAACATACCCAGACACGGTCGTTGGTTACAACACCGCGCACTGGACAAACTGGTATCCACAGGGATTGATGGTTGACAATCTCTATCTTAACATGAGCGCAATCGCTCAGCTTGCGCCCGCAACTGGAACCTCTACCAGCACAACCGCTACGGGATCCCACACTAGCAGTAGCGCTAGTGCAACGGGCACACCAACGGGAACTGCGACCAGCACCAGTAGCACAAGCACGGGTAGTACAACAACTAGTAGCAACAACACAACACTATACATAGCTGCAGCTGTGGTCATTATCATCCTAGTCGTGGGCGTTGTCGCAGTAATGATGCGACGCGGCCGCGGTGGCGGAGCCCCAACTACCACGTAATAAGCTACTCAAGAAGTAGTAGCTCCCAACGCGCCCCTTTTTCTTTGGGCGCAACCCTTTTCCTTTTTTTATTTTTCTGCAGGAAAAATCTATATTACTTGCTGACTGTATTCTTAGTAACTAGTCAACAACTATCTCGTTTTAATCAGAGTCGGCACGTCGCAACTAGCTGAGATCAGCCCCCCAGTTGCTT
>JAKBSX010000246.1 GCA_021844725.1 Actinomycetes bacterium
CAGGTGCTCGATACAATAGACGAGCTGAACCTTGTTCCTTACAGGTTGCAGACCTACGTCAAGAAGGCAGAGGAGGAGGAAAGGCAGATCGCCCAGTTCAGGGCAGAACTCCAGAAGTATGGTCTGCTGAAGAGGTTCGAGAGCAGCGTCGCAGCCATAAAGGAAAGCATTGGCAGGCTCATAAAATTCTACGAATTCTTTGAAAAAGCCATTGATGGAGGGCGCATACTCGACAGCACCAGTTTCCACAGGATACTCAGCGAGATGCAGGACGGCGAGGAAGACGATGAAGAGATATTCAGGGAGGCAATGCAGACATCACTCAAACAGCTGTCCCCCGAGTATGATGTGAGAGCGATGAAGAAGGACCTGGAACATGATTTCAAGCTCCTCCGGCCGCTCCATAAGGGCCTTTCCAATGTCCATCCCTATTCAGATGGCAAACTCATACGCCTCAAGGAACTCTTCGACGAGGAGAAGGTATTCGAAACAGGCGGAAGGAGGGTCGTCATATTCACCCAGTTCGTTGATACCGCAAGGTATCTCTACGATGACATCAGGGAGACAGTCAAGGGACACAACGTCAAGCTCCTTACAGGAGAAACTGATCCAGACACACGCAGGCGGACAATCGAGGCGTTCGCACCCAAGGCAAACAATGCCGAAAATGTCACGGAACAAATAGACATCCTCATCAGCACCGATGTACTGAGTGAAGGACAGAACCTGCAGGATTCCAGTTACTGCATAAATTACGATCTGCCATGGAACCCCATGAAGATAGTCCAGCGTGTTGGCAGGATTGACAGACTGATGAGTGTATACGATGAGGTTACTGCAGCTGTATTCCTTCCGGAGAAGGAGCTTGAGGATATACTGGGGCTGCTCGGAAAGCTTGAAAACAAGATAAGGAAGGTCTCAACCGTAGTCGGCATAGAGGCAACGATTCTGGGAGAAAAGGAGAATCCGCGAAACTTCAACGCGCTTGAACGCATTCGAGCAGAGGACGGCACTCTCCTGGATGAAATGGAGAGAAGTTCGGAATTGCTCCCGGCTTCAACACCCTTCCAGTTCATACTCAGTTATCTGAAACAGGTTGGCGAACAGAAGCTCGAGGGAATAAAACTTGGGCGAAGGAGCGGGAAAATCAGTGATGTCAACGGCATAGTGCTTTTTTACCGCGAGAGACGCAACCCTGAGGGCCTGCATTTGCTCTTCTACAGCTACAAGAACGGCAGGCTTGAGAGAATCAACGACATTGCATGGATATTCCAGAAGATAATGTGCGGTGAGTCTGAAAAACTTCACATTCCGCTCAGCGGCCTTGAGGCATTCCGTCATTTCCAGGCTGTTGACGGCATTGCCAGAGCCCTGATCGTGAGAGATATCAACTCGCCGGTGGAAGCACGGGAAGGACAGAAGGTGAAGCCGAAGAATCAGAGGGCACTTTCAGACAAGCTCTTTTCCCTCTTCAATGACGGACGGCTTCCAAAAGACAGAACACTTCCGGTCTATCAGACACTGCTGAAGCACAATCTTGCGGCTTGGGATGACGATTTCGCTTCAATGCTTGAGGAGTATGAGGCCACAAGAAATGCCGAGGCGTTGCTTGCCTCAGTTGACACCCTGTTCGGCAGATTCAAGATCGAAAGCAGGGAAACTGCAGCAAGAAGAGAACTCTCTATTGACGATCTTGAGGTTATAGGCTACATATTCCTTTCTGAATCTGAATCGCAATTACATCTCGTAGAACAGGTGTAGAAAGATGGAAGAGCAGATTACCTGTCAGCAGTGTAAGTGTAGGCGCCGTTTGCCGCAATAGTCAAATTATGCCCGAAATTCACTTCATATATTGCTATATCAGGCAAATAAGTACTAAGTCTTAGCTTCACCCGAACCTCAGAACCATTCGCGCTTGTTATTCTCCATCGCGTCAGACCTTTTCAAAGGGATTCAAAAACACATGGAGACAGCCCAATAGGTAAATTGTTGAAAAGTGGCCCTCGTTGGCCTCTTCATTCACCCTGTTAGAAAACTATAAGTAATTCCTATAATATAGGTAATTAGGTGGATTATAGATGGACATAAACGATTATGATGCGGCTCGAAAAGAACTAGTAGATAGAATAAAAACAGAAATGACAGTAAATTATGCCAACACTCTCGCTAGGAATTTTGAGAAGGCGAAGAAACTGGTGAGGATAACCACTGAAGGTATGATAGACGTTTTGAATAAGGAGGTGCTAAAGGGTGAGGACAGAATCATACTCTATCTTATCGGAAAGTTGTATGCTAAGGAGGCCCAACTTGCAGAAAGTGAGAGTGCCTCAAACGAAGAGTTGATGAATGAGCTTGGAATAAAGGCAGGGTCGCTTTTCCCTTGGACGAAGAATCTCAGAGACAGCCATCGCATCAAGACTGAGACTAGGAATGGGACAACATTCCAAAGGATAGCACTCAATGTCGTTGAGTCTGAACTTACGCGTATAACAGATATGCTTAACAAAGAGTGAAAAGTGGTTTGAATGATAGAGGAAAAGTTCATTGAATCATTAAGGGTCCTGGAAAAGCTTGAAATCATACTGGAAGGTGGGATGGGCCAACTAGAAGAAGCATCATGACCAACAAAATGCATCTCAATTAATGAATCTCTTCTTGCTAAGGGCACCAAGGACGACTATGGAAAGGTGTTGGCAATTTGTTACTATGCAGAGAGGATGGAGAAGCGGCGCCCGATGACCACATATGAACTCAAGGAAACGCTCAATAAAACAAAGGAAACCACCTTCCAAATGTGTCTGAAAACGTCAAGAGGCTTTGCAAGGAAGGATCTCTTGAAGCAATGACCAGAAAAGCTAGATGTACTTGCCGCTTGGGAACTCACGAATTTAGACATTATTGACCATGTGTAGATTATGGAGGGACAAGACGAGAACAAGAGTCCTTTTTGTGTTACAATCGTCTCTCCGAATCCACAGTCTGATTTTCGCGCGGTATTCGGGACTCCGGCGGAATCTTTCTGATCGTCTCATGATATGCTAATGATAGTCAGGTAAAAAAGGCTACGCCTTTGAACAGCTCCTTTTCCATAGAAACAATGAAGGAAAGTGACAGTGCACCTCATTGACTGACTAACGGCGTTACGGTTATCATTACCATACATAGTGCAAGGCCAAATTGCCGATCATAAATATTCGATCACTTCGGTGACGTAACAGGCAATAAGCACCCGCTAATTTGTATGCTGAATAGGTAATATTACGTAAAGATCGGCACGGAAGTGCGTCGTAAAGGCAATAAGGTGAAGGAAACAAATAAATATGTGTGATATGCTAATGGTAGTGAGGTCTGATAAGTTGACCGAAAAAGGAACTGCTTTGGAAAGACTGCTGATAAGTGATGCAGAAGTGGAAAGTGATGTCGAACGCCTCGCCGAAGAAGGTAGGAACTATTTTCGCATAGACTCATCAACTGGGAGCGTAGTCTTCAGCGATGACGGATTGAACGACAGGCTAAGAATAGGAATTATCCTGACCGGAAGATACTTTGCATGGAAGCTGAAGAAGGCAGATAGTCCTGGCCTTTCAATATCTGATATCGCAAAGGCAATCGGGCGCAAGGTAACTTCTTTGTCTGGTCCAGCGGCTACATTGGTGGAAGACGGTATCGTCACCTCAACGGACCACAAGTATACAATTGTCTTCCAACGGATTCCTGAATTCTATAAAGAATTGAAGGCGCGAACAACGGGCAAGCCTGTTGCGGGGTAATCGAATGTTTGACAATCCACCGCCATCAGAAGATCTCAGAAAATCATTGGAAGATCTTCGGCAAAGAGTGAGTGCCCTTGAGATTGAAATGCAGTCTATTAAGGGATCTGAACAGGGTGCTTCTGCTAGTCTCAAGATGGAGTCTATAAAAGAGTTTTTGATAAGAGCCAATGCATCGAGTGATGTTATAAAGACTCTTTTGATTGCCTACTATCTTGAGAAATATGAAGGCGTTACTTCCTTCAACAAATCAGATCTTGAGAACGGCTTTCGCCAAGCAAAGGAACGTATACCAGCGAATATCAATACTACTGTTGCCAGGAATATCGCAAAGGGCCTCATCATGGAAGTACATGAGAGAAAAGACAACCTAACTGCATGGCAATTGACAAATACAGGAGAGAAGGCGGTGGAAAGCCTGATAGCTTCACCATAAGGTGTGTCACCCGTTTAAGCGGAAACAATCCAAGGTACCTCGAAACGCAGATTCATGCGGTTGCAGGCGACGACGTTGCCCCAAATCTTGACGAATGCCAATAGTTTTCTCGTGAACTTGAGTTTCGCATGTAAACTGGAAAAAGTGACCAATCTGCCGGGATTTGTTAATTGCTTATAGTCAGAAGTGAATGTAATGAACCACACATTGCTTTACAGTGGCAGTTCCTCTTGTCGGCTCTGAAGCTCATTTGGTCAACAAAGATCCTTTCACCGCTAGATTTGTACACTTCCCAATCTGCGATTTCTTTAGAGTTTCACTGGACTGGTAGGTTTCATTTCAGAAGTTCCCTAAGGACAATCTCTAGTGCAGTTTTCGCATGGTTTGCGTCCTCTATCTGCATCTGTTTATCGTAGGGCGGTACATCATGTGCAGAGATTATCCGATCCATATTCGCCACTTCCATTACTTTCTCCAAGACCTTGTCATCCGCAATTTTGGTTTTATAAAGCGTGACAAGTGCCCCAAGAGTTGCAGTTTCTGAGTATTTGATAGACTTGGCCTCCAGCAAGCCTTTGAGCAGATATTCTATCGCTCGGGCTAACATAACAATGCATGCATCATAGCATCGAGCATAATAAGCACGGTATCCCTGAAGGACATAGTACTCTACTCTGCTAGGTAAGTTACGAGTTTTCCACCCTGAATATGTGCTTAAGATTTCTGAAGTCTGAGCTATATTCACAGCTGATTCGATGAACTTAGGCAATTGATATGACATGCTTCGAGCAGTACCAAAAGCTCCGCGTTGTTTCCCAGTGAACTGCGACCAGATTGCTGGTGGAACATTCTTTGTTTCATTGATTTTACCTGCTCGGACCGAATTAGCCTGGCTAACTAGTTGAGATAAATATCCAGGTTCTACCATCTCGTTTCCGGCAAGTGCTTCCGACAAGAGTTCCGCCATCAAGTCTATTTGTTCAAATACGGTTCCGGCAGTCTGTCCAAAGTAATCCTGTCTTGTAGTGTTGATCGCTTCCTGAATATCAGTCTTATCTGCAACCTTGCTTGAGAGATTGGCAATAGCTTCGGCATCTAGTTTGCGAGAGCCTCCTATAGCCTTTATGAAATCTACTTTTCTCCATGTTTGTTCAAAGGGTATCTCATATTGAGTTGCAATAGATCTCAGTTGCTCCCTAGTAAATGAATTCAATAATTCCTTCTTTGAAGGCATATTGCCACTTTCCCCTGTGTTCACTAATGCGAACAAATACATCTAACCTCTGTTCACATTGGTTTGATGGCCATCCCCAATCACATCATGATGGGCTATTGAAGAAGTGATTCTAAGTT
>JAKBSX010000247.1 GCA_021844725.1 Actinomycetes bacterium
TCAATTCAGCAAAGAGCTTCCTCTTGGTTGGGTCGGTGGAAAGCGCTTCATAATATGAAATAAGCGGCTTTACGTATCTATCGTTCTTATATGTATCATAGATGCCGTGGTAAGGAGTGCGACTTGTATACATACCAAATTGCACTGTTCTCTTGAATCGTTCCCTAATGACATCAGCAGCGATTTCGTTCCCAAGCAATCTTCGAAGACGTGAGAGTTGGTCGCTAACAAGAGCGTTCATTGGATAGAGTATGATCGTTCTGACGCCACGTAAATGCGTAGTTTTCGAGCGTGTTGATTCGAGTGCTAAGTTCCCAAGTATAGAATAAAGGAATATCTCAGTCTTTCCTGAACCTGTTCCAGTGGACACAATGAGATCCTTTCCTCTGGAAAAGAATGCCTCAAGTGCGTTGCTCTGATGCAAATAAGGAGGGTCATATACCCCCAATTTTTTCTGAGCAAAGGCAGATAATATCGATTTAACTTCTTCAGGAATGTTCAGAGAGGAAATCCGTGGCCCATGTTCGTAAGCGGGTGTCGCTTCAATCCATGGTTCAGAAAAAACACCAAAAGGTTGATGCAAGATATGACGCCGTTCTTCTATCAATCTGGCGTTTCTAACATGATAAGTGGCCTCGATATATTCCGTATGTCTCTTCCTAAGTTCTTCAAGCGCTTCTCGAAGTGAAGTCAAACGACAAACCTCCCGTAAGTTTCAACAACAGAGACTCCAGCACGATTAAGCACATCCTTTGCTGCTGAAAAGGATGCAGTGGGTATTTGCCAGCGGTCAAAGCCTGCTTCTCTTCCTCGGAGCTTTGATCCGGTTGCATTTAGTAGTCTGGACAAAGATTCGAATGGTGGAAAGTCTATTCTCAAGATTGATGCGTCGCCATTACCTCTTTCAACAAAAGCCTTCCTCGGAAGTTCGGATAACGACTCCATAGAGAGAGCCAATACCTTTACTTCCCATGGGTATATTTCCCGCAGAGTAGGCTTTACACCGTCTTCGCATTTAAGCCAGAATTTGCCGAAATTATGTGAGACAGGCTCTTGCCACAAAGTGAGAGTGCCGTAGCTTGAGCGGACGCTAACCGGTTTCATCGCATATCTCAAAGGCCAATTTGCCCAATGAAACCCGTAATAGATATCCCTGGGGAAAGCCAATATCTTCCAGGAGTCTGTTAAAAATGAAGAACGAGGCAGCCTGCGAAGAACTGCGTCTATTGTGGCAGAGGGGGAGTCAAAAGTGTCGCTTATACCTAGGTAAGATTCAATTGATTGCAGAGCCACATCGTTTGATTTTAATTCTTCCTTGTTCGTCCCGCATAACCGCCGACCTAGAGCGGTAATCTTAAACTTACCGCGAAATTCTTGCAGCGCTAGTGTGGGTATTCCAGACGCGAAAATGAACTCCTGATCACTGACAGGAATCGCACGAGAAGGCGCCGGACATAGATATCCTTTTTCAAGTGCCATCACGTCTCCTAGGAATTCCATGCCATTGATCCGTCCGTAAGCCAGAGTCGAAGAGTAAGCACCCTCATCAAAATCATTCTTGATCTCACGTGGCAAGATGGTGGAAATCTTGCGATTCACCCAGTTCTTGAGAGATAGTTGATGTACAGGTGAATGGTCCACAGAGTAAAGATGACATAGCCCAATTCTGACTATTTCAGCGGTCAAAGATGATATCAACTCTGGTGGAGAATTAGGTAAGGACTCTGTTGGAAGGCCAAACGCTTCCACGGCTAATGACTCCAGTGTAGGACAATCCACAATGGATATCTCATTCTTCAGCATTGCTGTCGACCTGGCCTTGGATCTTGTCATTATCATGATTAGTCGCTAGGCTCAATACTTTCCTCATTTGTCGAGCTCTTTGACTCAATAAATGCCTCCAAATCCGGACCTCGTCATCCGAGGTATCTGGAGGAAGCTTAAGCATATTGATGGCTAACTTTTTTGATATATGTTTGGGAATCCGCTCTGACCTAACTGGAAATTGAACTGCAATGACTCTCTCATGCCTGTATCTCCTCATTGCTTCAACATTCATCTTAAGTTGATCGAGCTCCATTGCCCTCCGACGGCCATCCCTTATTTCACGCTCATGGCGTTCTTGATTCTCTCTGGATTCCCTTTGAAGTCTAAGCTCGTCTATATGTTTCTGGAAGAAATAATCACACTTGAGCTTAATCGTGCCAAGAGTTCCGAAAAGGATTTGTACTCGATGAGCTCCACGCATAAAAACATCAGAAAATGACTCTTGAAATTCATTTTTCCCAGTTTCTCCCTCATAAGCCCAAGAGGTGGTGGACTCTGTGATTGGAAACTCTGCTTTCAATCCTACCTTGATTCCTTCTGGCCCTTGAAGCGTAAGTTTAGGTAATGTGAACTCAACTCCATTCATAGAAATCAAATATCCATCTAATTCGACATTTTTGGCCTCACTATCTGTAATTGGCAAGAACAGTTTGTAATCGCCTTTTTGAAGAGTGATCCCAAAATCTGTTATAGAAGGCAAGGGCTTTGGAATCGAATTATTATCACTTGCCAAAATGTCAAACACGACGTCGCGATCCTGATGATACGGCCAGTGAATGAGTATCCTCTGTCTCGATTTGTCATGAAAATTGATTTTGACGAATCTAGTACCACCGTGACCTGTTTTTTCAATCGTCGCAGCCATGTCTGGTCGGAAAGGGATTGGAAATAGCTTCAATTCAGGATCGCTCTTTGGAGGTGGTGTAATTGCTAGCAGAACTGGGGATTGATGACGGACATATACAAACCCAGATAATTCTGCCTGTGGATTCGCATCAATTGGCAATAACACATCCACTCTCAAAGGATTATCATCAATCCATCGCAAATTCGGAACATGTTGTTGAAGGAATGGAAATGAATCGTGATCTGCCCTGACTTGAATCACGAAGAATCGTGCAAAGCGGAGGATCGAGTAGGAATGGAGCCCATTCACAGATGACATCTCACTGAGTATGAACACGTAATCGCCAACATTGATCTTCTTCGGCTGAGCGACAAGTTCGGCAAAATCTTCATTTCCTATGAAAATTGCTCCGCTTCTCGGAGCGGAAGCTCGCCAAGTACCTCCATTAGATAAAGACTCTGGGGTGATTCTAACCTCATATTCACTTGCCCCAGGATCAAGTTCGATCCATGCCGTATCGACAGAAGGTCGCATATCATCGATTGTCAACCCGTTTTTTGCACCTTTGGACTCTATCTTAACTGCCTGTGTTAACGAATTTGCTCTGATATCAGCGAGGTCCTGCGTTGAGAGTGGTGGAATAAGGCCAAGTAGTGCAACACGATTCCGTTCACTGTCCTTTCTCAAGAAGATCCGAATCCGATTCGAAGATGCACGTTCTATTGCTTGTCTTTCAACATCCAATGCGGATTGGGTTAAGCCTGCAATATTCCTCCATGGGCATGTAAAATCCGTAGCGCCTTGAGAATGAGCAAAATAATGGCGATAGACATATCCCCTGCGCTGGTCCAGGCTTTGTCCACACTGAGGACAGAAATATCGAAATCCAGCATCTGCCTCTTCAATATCAACTTCTTCGCCCCTGGGGCCTATTCCATAGGGGATTCTAGGTTCAACACTCACACCGATTCCCCCATAGGGCCTGACCAAATGGTAGTCGACACCATTAGAATTGCAATCTTTGAGCGATGCCGTTTAGATGCCTTATAATCACCACAATCAATCTTCCGGTACATGAATCTCCTCCTGAAACTGTGGCGCTGCGTTGTCATGCCCCAACGACCCAGCATGCATTGGAGCAACTGACCCGATAGTACTTTGCAGAGTATGCCGGTTATTGGTATTAGGAAGAGTCCCGTTTTTGAGCGATGCCGAACCATCTTTTCGATAATCCAGCAGTTCAAGAATCATATCGTTTTTCCAACTTTGGTATTCAAGTCGTCTTGAAGCACGTGGTATAATCCAACGAGTCAAAGCAAGATCTCCTACCTCCTTCACGGACAGGAGATTAGAGAAATGCAGTTGCCTTGAGTCGCCATGCAGGTAGTCCTCTGCGTTGTCGGCCAATCTACAGACAAATACCTCTCGATTGATGCCATGTCGAAGCATATCTGGATTCAAACCCAACAGCTCAAGAGCGACTCTGACGACTCGTATCCGCCAATTCGGTCCATCCCCAAATTGATGATTGTGGGAATATGCATGTCCTCTTTTCTCGAGGTAAATTCTCATGTCTTCGAAGAGGTTGTCTGGAACATGAAAATGACCCCAACCAGAGGTGAAGCCGATAGGATCAAAATAGGTAACATCAGCCAACTTCAACCTATCATACACTGAAGAAGCGCCCAAAGCAGACGATGTTGTAACCATTGCGAGATCTGCTTTCTTCACCTTTTGTGAAATTATGCCGGTTTTCCCAGAGTATTTTTTCAAGAACGCTCTCCTGACCTCTTTGGATCTCACAAGGCTGGCCACAAGCTTCCCTCCAAGGAGGAAATTATACGGGGGCAACGAACCAAGAACATATGCATCCATCATGTTGACCAATCTCTCCTTCCTATCCTCAGCATTCCAGCCAATCAATTGGTCGCGAACTCGAAGATTGAACACTGGATCCCCTAGTGCTATGATTCCCATTATCTTGTGTATCGACTCATCCCAAACCAAGAACCTCATTCTGCGACCATAACCCGAAGATACTGGAACACTCCATGTGAGACTGGCCAATCTGAATAAGTCCGCTTGGAAGGTCTCCGGCCGAACTAGCTCAAGTTTGGGTTCTATTAATGAAGGCGTTACTTCGCACCCTGAGGCAAAGTAGCTGCTGAGTCGCGGGAATCCCGACTTTATGAAGCGACTCGATTCTTGGAGTTTGGCAATCCGTTGCTTCCTGTGGAGCGACCTGAACGCTTCTTTTGTACTGGAAGGGGGCATGATGTTGTGGTTCTCATCACGTTCGTAGCCAAGCGCTTTGAGATGATAAGCGAGTCTCCTTCTTAGTGAACTTTCCATACGACTTAGCTCATTGATCCCTTCCACAGGTATGGACTCACCCCCTGCCACCAAGCAGACGCGGCTATGGATGGACGACTGTCTTCATATTGTTTATTGTGCCTCTATCAATCACTCCATAAACAATCCACTCACTGAAGCGCATTCCGGCAAAAGGAGAAGTCTTGAATAGGGTGTATTAGCAACATCAAAGATTCTAGGTTTGCAGTTATAATATTGCCTTTCGAAGAAATAAGTGGCAAGTCAGGCTACAGATAAAAACGGAGGAGATTCATCGTTTCTCATTTTCCAATTCAGATTGAAAATGATGAGCGATCAGAAGCAAGTAACAAGACATGAGGTATTGTGCCATGATCTTGAGATGGGTTAGAATTGATATCGGTCAAATATATCCTGTTCCTCAAGGCAACAAAATATCTATCGTTGTGAGGTAATCAACCTCTGTCTCCTTGTCCCAAATTGACAAATATTTGCTACTTTACGACAACGGCGTGATTCAAAATACAATGACTG
>JAKBSX010000248.1 GCA_021844725.1 Actinomycetes bacterium
TCTTCATGAATCCTCTTCCTTTATGGAGAGGAGAGGTCAAGTCTCGCGATCAGAAGTCGATTTGGGCTTCAAGTATCCATTCATTACAACCTTGAAAGTTTAAATAGATTCGGTCATGACAAACCTATTTAGCGTTAGGCGCATTTCCACGACAACTCGTTTAATGGTTATCTATGCGGTTGTTTCGGCGGCAGCGCTGGGACTAGTTCTTACGCAGGTGGTACGCACCTACGCTTCTCATGCCAAAAGTGTGATTATGTCGGACCTGGGTGAAGAGGTGCCCCAGTTTGCCCAGGCTGCCAATCTACGTGCGCCTGGCGAAAGTTTGTATAGTTTTTCGAAGTCCTATTTGGCAACCCATGCCTTGGCCAATCAGCACATACTTTACATTCATATTTTTGGACATAGTACTTTAGGCTCGGCTGGTTCATCGAAGGATATAGCGATTCCTGATGTTTCTCAGTTTCTGGCTTCACCTCCCGGGTCGACCAAAATAAATACCGTTAGCTACAGGTCGAGTAGCTATTTGGTTCTTGGGTCACCTGTGACGGTTTCCAAAAAAGTAGTTGGTTCACTGGTGGCGGTAACCAGTCTTTCAGGTCTTAGCTCCCAAGAGTCACAAGTGCTATTGCTAGCTGGAGCGGAGGCCCTTCTCTCTTTAATCTTTTCTGTTGCCGCCGGGTATTTTTTGATGCGGCGAATTATGCGGGCTGTTGGCCGTGTTACCGAGACAGCTGTGGAAATTTCAAAAGGAGACTTGGATCGAAGGTTGGATTTTCCGAGCCAATCAGATGAAGTAGGTAAATTAGCCCTTGCATTCGACGGTATGATTGGGAGGATCAGCCAAACCTTGGATTCTCAACGAAGATTGTTGGCTGACGTTTCTCACCAACTGAAGACCCCATTGACGGTAATTAGAGGCAATTTAGAGCTTATTCACAGGAGTTCAGAAGTCGATAAAGACGAGCTGAACGACGTTATTGAGGTTGTCACTTCTGAGATTGATTATATGAAAACGATGCTTGACGGGCTACTGCTGCTGGAAAGAATGTCTGAGCCGGAGCCGTTGAACGAAGAAGAAGTGGAATTGCGACCGTTTTTAACCGATATTTTTTCCAGTGCTATTTCACTGGGCAGACGAAACTGGCGTTTGGGGGACATCCCGGATGTCGTCGTCCGGATAGATGGGCAAAAGTGCAGGGGAGCGATCCTGAATCTGCTCGATAATGCTGTAAAAGCCACATCTAACCTGGATCGCATCTCATTAGATGCTTATGATAACGGCGGCTATTTAGCGATAGTCGTCTCAGATAGTGGCACTGGGATCGAGCCTACATATCTTGCTACGATCTTTGAACGCTTCGAACGAGGTGCATCGAGAGATCAGCGAGGGGCTGGTCTCGGTTTGGCCATCGTAAGGGCGGTTTCTCATGCTCATGGTGGGGATATAGATGTAGAATCCGTTTACGGGGAGGGATCGTCATTCACGTTTCGGATTCCATCTAATCGAATAGTAAGAAAGTCTGAGGTTGGGATTGAATATCGTAATAGTTGAGGACGATGAAAAGATAGCCAATTTTCTCTCCAAAGGTTTGAAATCCGAAGGTTATGCGACTGTAGTGATCGGTGATGGAGATGAGGCGATGACTAAGGTTCCCTCTATGGGCACTGACATTGACTTGGTTCTACTCGATCTCTCGTTACCTGGGGCTGATGGAAAGACGGCACTCTCATCCTGGCGAGCAAATGGTTTTACACAGCCTGTGATCATATTGACAGCGCGTGACGAGACGAAGTATAAGATCGAAGGACTCGACGCAGGGGCCAATGATTATGTGACTAAGCCGTTTTCATTTGCCGAACTCTTAGCGAGAATCCGTGCCGCATTGCGCGCTTCAGATCAGGGTTCAAATACTATTTTGCAGGTACTCGATCTAAGGCTTGATTTAGTCACCAAGGTGGCTTGGCGGGATGGGATTCGGATCGATCTTGCGCCGAAGGAATGGGCTTTGCTCGAGCTGTTTATGCGAAATCCGAATCAGATCCTGTCGAGGATGCAGATCCTGAACCACGTATGGGATTATTCGTTCGATCCAGGCAGCAACATTGTCGATGTGTATATTGGTTATCTCCGTAAAAAGATAAATGTTGAGGGCAAGGTTGAGTTGCTTCAAACTGTTCGAGGAGCCGGCTACAGATTCCTTCAGCCTCAATTTCAAAGTCCTCCGAGATAGCCCATTAAATTCGGTTGGCGCTAATTTGCGCTGTCCAGTGAGTTCAAGAAATTTATAAGCTCTCGAAGTCGGCCATGTGAAGATTGGTTAAAGCTGAATTTTATCCTGTGAAGCTCCAGGCCGTCATTGTCGGCTATTTCAGGTGCCGATGGAGAGCACCTTTGTATAGTCCCTGAAGCTACTATGTCTTTGAAGTCAAGGTTAAGTTTTTCAAGCTCGCTTTCAGACATGAGTGATCTCATCCGTACTACCAGATGCTTATTGACGTATCTAATGCTTTGGTAATTGTGGTAAAACCTTGTTATCTCATCAACAGCTTTACTCACATCCCGGGTGATGAGGTATAGTGATTTATCTAGATTTCCCACTAAGCCACGGTCTATAACTTCTTTCACTATGAATTCCTGCCATTTCTCCCAGTAGGTCCCTTTCTCGGAGTCAAGTAGCACGATCGGGGCAGGTTCAGCCTTTCCTGTTTGTATCAGTGTTAGAAGCTCGAAAGCTTCATCCAGTGTGCCGAATCCTCCTGGCATTATTACGAAACCGGCAGACTCCTTGATGAGCATTACTTTTCGTGTGAAAAAATACTTCATTTCGACCAGTTTCTGGCTGTTGGCGATGAAAGGATTCGGTTCTTGTTCAAAAGGGAGTTTTATATTGACCCCGAAACTCATCTCGGGACCTGCGCCTTCTAGTCCAGCCTGCATTATTCCCTGGCCAGCACCTGTTACAGTCATCCAGCCCTTCAATGCAAGTTGATGAGCAATTTCACGGGCAACTGCATAAGTGGGATCTGTGGATTTGGTTCTAGCTGATCCGAACAGGGTGATCTTTTTTTGGGAGTGATAGGGCTCAAATACCCTAAACGCATGGGACAATTCTCTTAGTGAGTCTGCTGCTATCTTCAGATTGAGTCTTTGGTAATCGGAACTGGCCATATCCAGAGCGGTTGCAAGTAGGTGTCGGACCACAGTTCGGTTGTTTTTGACCTGTAAATTTTCTAGTAGCTGAGCTGCGAGAGCATCGATAGCTTCTGGTGTGGAACTGGGATTAGTCACGGTTCTCCTGGATAAATTTATTTGAGGGTAAAGGCAACTATTAGTTTTGGCCTTCGACGATTTTATAGAGTGTAGACCGCTGTGCAAGTGGCCGATTGAGTGGTGCTACCAGCGATTCAAAATCATCACGGGTAAGCTGCTGTCCGTGGACGGCTCCGGCAGCTCTTGAGATATTTTCGTCCATCAAGGTTCCACCTAAGTCATTTGTGCCAGAACGGAGCAGCTGGCGAGCTCCATCGACGCCCATTTTTACCCAGCTGGCCTGAATATTCGGTACAAGGTGCTGGTAGCTGATTCGTGCAACGGCATGCATCAGCAGAGCTTCACGGAAGGTGGGTCCTTTGCGGGCTCTCTTTTGCAGGTAAATCGGCGATGCCATGTGGACAAATGGAAGTGGTACAAATTCTGTAAATCCCCCGGTTCTTTGCTGCAGGTCCCTGGTTAGTACGATATGTTGTGCCCAGCTTCTTGGAGTTTCTACCGACCCAAACATAATTGTTATGTTGGAGCGAAGGCCGACTTTATGGGCAGTTTCGTGGATCTCCAGCCATCTTTCGGTCCTGATCTTGTCCGGGCACAGTATTTCCCGAACCTGATCATCTAATATTTCCGCAGCGGTTCCAGGCAAGGATTTCAGTCCAGCCTCCTTACATCTGGTGAGGTATTCGCTCACTTCAACTCCAGACCGCCTCGATCCCTCGTGGATCTCCAGTGCCGAAAACCCATGGATGTGTATGGTTTCAGACCCGGCTTTAACTGCTTCTATAACCTTCAAATAGTAGTCAGCATCGAAAGAGGGATGAATGCCGCCCTGAAGGCAGACCTCGGTGGCTCCGGCCAGCTCCGCCTCCATTACCCGTTTGGTTATCTCCTCCATCTCAAGTAGATAGGGGGTGCCTCGCAAATTTAAAGACAGGGGTCCTTTAGAAAAGGCGCAAAAGCGGCATTTGAAGGTGCAGACGTTGGTGTAGTTGATATTCCTGTTTGCGACAAAGGTGACAGTATCTCCGGAGATTTCCTTCCGAAGCTGATCAGCCGTGGCCAGCACGTACTGAAGGTCCGTACCTCTGGCGTCAAATAGAGCTTCAATCTGGCTTTTTTCGGGAAGTACCCCGGTAATTGCCTGATCGCATATGTCAGTTATTTCGGTTGCGGTCTTTTTGATACCTAGTTCTCTGACCAGTTGCCAATGTGGCGGATTGGTTACTTCCGGAATCTCTATAAGGTGTGGGGGTTCTGAGTCTCCCCCTGAAACCCAGGAGTCGGTTCTGGCATATGAGTGTGAGTCGCTGTTGGATTTGATTTGAAAGGCCATACTGTCATCGATCCAGCCCGGGTTGTTGAACTCGGGGTAGATAGGTAGGCGAGGGGCCAGATGCAATCCTTGTCCCGCGAGAATGTATTCCAGGTTAGTCAAGTCAGGCCAGGGTCGTTCTGGATTCACATGGTCGATTGTTACTGGTGATATGCCCCCTAGGTCATCAATTC
Source organism: Actinomycetes bacterium (assembly GCA_021844725.1). The sequence continues at coordinate 4,781 of JAKBSX010000248.1, forward strand.
CGGCTTCGGTTAGTTCCAGGATGTTTTCACTTAAATTGGGGGGAGCCTGTAGATGAACTGCTTTGGGCAGTATCAATCGCGCCAGAGCAATTGCTCTTATGAATTCCTCCCGGTCAGCCGGTGGTGAAGAAGCCATTGCGGTAGCTGGCTTTGGCAAAAAGTTCTGGATAATCACTTCCTGAATGTGACCGAATTCTTCGGAGATCTCTCGGATCGCGAGCAACGAGTCAATCCGGTCCTGCTCTGATTCACCTATACCGACCAGGATTCCAGTGGTGAAAGGAACTTTTGCTTTGCCTGAATCTCTCAGAGCTTGCATTCTGCGCTCGGGGGATTTATCCGGTGACAGCCTGTGCGCCAAAAGCGCGGGGTTGAGGCTCTCGATCATCATCCCTTGCGAGGCCGATACTCGTCTGAGTAGGGTGAATTCCTCAAATGAGAGCGCCCCGGCATTTAGATGAGGAATCAGGCTGGTTTCAGTGACAACCATTTCGGCGGCTTTATAGAGATAATCTACCGTAGATTCACAACCATTTTTTGAAAGAAAGTCGGACGAGACTTTATAGCGAAGTTCCGGTTTTTCACCCAGCGTGAACAGGGCCTCGGTGCATCCAAATTCCTGTCCACGGGTTGCGATTTTTACTACCTCGTCCAGTTTGAGATAGGGATCGGGAAGGTGTGCTGGCGCTTTGGCGAAAGTGCAGTAACCGCACCTGTCTCTACAGAGCATCGTCAGTGGGATAAAAACCTT
>JAKBSX010000249.1 GCA_021844725.1 Actinomycetes bacterium
AGGGCGACTATCGGTACGCGGTCTTTCATTCACGGTTTCAATAAGATTCAGGCATTTCCATTTTTGGGAGGTGCAGGTAGAGATGCCTGAGGTCGAAATTCACGGACAGGCGGGCGAGCTGCCAGCATATCTCTCGCTGCCAGGTGATAGTTCCAGGCCATGGCCTGGTGTGGTTGTCGTACACGACGTATTTGGTATGTCTAAGGATTTAAGGAATCAGTGTGACTGGCTGGCCCAGGAGGGATTTATCACGATTGCCCCTAACCTCTTCTCCCGCAGACCCAAGCCGATCTGCGTTGTATCCGCATTTAAGCAACTCAGTGCGGGTAAAGGCGAGCTGTTCGATGACATCGAAGCCACCAGAGCTTGGTTGGAACGAGACGATCGATGCAGTGGTCGCATCGGTGTGATCGGCTTTTGCATGGGTGGGAGCTTTGCTCTTCTGCTGGCTCCGAGTGGCAACTATGGCGTTTCTTCGGTGAACTATGGCCGCCTTCCCCCTGATGCAGAGTCATATCTGAAGGGCTCCTGTCCGGTAGTTGGAAGCTATGGAGCGCGCGATCGTTCGTTGCGAGGTGCAGCGGGCCGGCTGGCTGCGGCGCTGGACGTCAACGGAGTGGCTAACGATATCAAGGAGTATCCTTTGGCAGGTCATGGATTTCTAAACGATCACCAGAGTAGTTTTATCAAGGTACTGGGGCCTTTCATGGGGTTTGGTTATCATAGTGATTCGGCCCAGGACGCCAAGGCTCGAATCGTGGGCTTCTTCAATTCCCACCTGCGTGAGTTGCCTACTTCATCTCCTTAACTCAGGGCGACCCTATCGATATCTGTCGCAGCGGTTAATGGTTCCCGCCAGGCAGGCTGACCATGGGCACGGTCAAGTGGCTGATTTGCTGTGCGATCTTTCAATTGCGGGTGGCCCGAACTTGCTAACTAGCATCGTCTTGGTGGCGCCAATTTCAGTCCTGTTGCCATACCGACGACGGTTTTTACCTACGAGCATGATGTGGTTTTATCTTGTCTGATTCGTAAAGGAAGATGGTTGTTTTTATAGTGGGCTCACGACAACAGATCCTGGGTCCAGTTTCGATCAAATGCTGACTACGACAGGAGCTATTTGAGACCCGAAAAGTCATCGGGATCTCGGATAAAGAACCTGAGACGGTTTGGGTGAGCTGTAGCTGCGATGAGCAAGTCTGTGACCCGCGTTCGGTGAGATTAGCCGGATTGGGTTACTGCGGCAATATCCTAACCATAGCTTCGCACGGTGGTAGCATCGAGCGGAATTCGCTCGGATAGTACTTCAATTCGTTGCAGATGGTCCTGAAGCCAAGAGGCCTCAGTTTTGCAAGAAGCCAGATGTGGACCTGCAGCAGGCTTTGCGAGAGCTAGTGTGCATACTGCAATCTCGTCCGGGAGCTGTTGATCAATATCTCGCTCGTCCAAGTCACTGACGACTGATGAATCTTTTAGGCCAGCCAATATCACAACTCCTGGTTGGTGACACGATCAAGATCTGCTCTGAACATTTTGAAATCGATGTGTCCAACCCTGAAAGGCCGACCAATTCTGCCTTAGGTAGATAGCTTCGGCGCGCAGCCCAAGATGGGCGTAGTTCTGCCACTGGCACACCGTTACGAGTCACCAAAAATCTCCCACCAACTATCACGGCTCTATAACTTCCGTGTTTTCGTTGTGTAATTCTCTTAGGAATTATCTTTACCATGTTTCGCACTGCCGCACCTAATGCGACGGTCTGAGCTTGGAATTATCGCCTGATGCATGGCTGGACGGATATGCGAGGATTAGTAAACTTTGGCGGATTGCGGACTTGACCATTCGGGTGGTTCTGGCAACGTAAACCCAAAAAGGAGGGTTTCAGGGATGATTGCTAACGTTATTTAACTCACCCAGAGTCACCAAACAAAGATAAGAATACGATATGTAGAAAGTCGCTCTTACTGTGCATCCTAGTAGTCTATGAAATTGGTATAGAGTACCCGTTAGAGTTATATTTCGCCGGGAAAGACCGCCGTTTCAGTCCGGTTTATGGTCAAAGGCTGTTGTTTGGGTGGTCGGTAATATGGAGTCAAATAGGGGGACCTGGTCTATAGGAACCAGAAGATCAAAAGGTAAGCGAATATTTTTCGCGGCGGCCGGGATCACTGGCGCGGTATTAATTGCATTTGGAATATTTCTTGCCATTGAATGGCCAAAGGCTTCTTTGAGCCAATCCACGGGTTCATTAGCCAGTATTAAATTGTCTGGGATTCCTCAAAGTATTGACGGAGTCACTGTCCAAGTGGATGGTAAGTCGATTCCTGTGACTGAAACCAATGGAAATATCTACCCTAAGGTAAAGCTGCCCGTTACAGCTGCTGCTTCGATAAGCGTTTACGTAAAGCGTCCCTCGTGGATTTCCTGGCTGGTTGGCGGAACAACGAAGCTAACCGAAAAGATAATAACCCCATCGGCTAGATTGCTTGACCCGGTGTCTATTGCGGCAGCAAACGCTCCGGTTTCTTCTTATTTTTCGGTCCCAGTAAGTGTAGTTTCCGTATCGAGCAACTCGGGAACCAAAGTAATGGATCTTTCGTCACCTTCATCCAAGGTCGAACTGAATGTGGCATCTTCGACCGCAGGTGCAGTAGATATTTCGGCGATCCCAGAGGTTTGGGAGCAGCTTCCGAGTCCTTCAAAACTTGTATATTTTAGGGTGCCGCCTACCACAACAGTGGGACTTTTTGATCAAAATCTCACTTCACTGTCTCCGATGTCGACGATATCGCTCACCCTTTCTAAGCCAATAGCATCAGTATTTGGTTCTGCCATGCCTACGTTGAAACCGACAATCAATGGAGCTCTGATACCCAAAGGTAAATGGTCAAAGACGACTCCTTACTCGGTTGTTTATACTCCCACTACTCCTGATTTTTGGCCCTCTGAAAAATTTACGCTGTCGCTTCCAAGTTCGGTGGAGATCGCGTCAGGAAATGGCGGTAAACTGAGTGCTCCAACATCATCCATAACGCTTCAGGGTGCACCACCCTCGATCACAAGGTTGCAGGAGCTATTGGCTCAACTGAATTATCTGCCACTTAGTTGGAATCCCGCTTCAGGTAACCCAACTCCAAATCTAGCAACCCAGGCACAACTCGCTCTCTCAGCTCCGGCCGGCACCTTTGCCTGGCGATGGAATATGCCAACCCCTCTTACCTCTCTTTGGCAGCAGGGCAGTTACAACGTCATAACCAAAGGTGCGGTGATGTCGTTCGAACAATTCAACGGTCTGAATACCGTTGGACTTTCAAATCCTTTACTCTGGCCAACATTGATCAAAGACGTTTTAGCCAAAAAGGTCGATCCCCACAGGTACTCGTGGATAGAGGTGCAAAAGAAACTTCCTCAGACTCTTAAATTGTATGAGAATGGGAAAGTGGTTCTAACCAGCTTGACAAATACGGGTATCCAAGGATTAAACACAACCGTTGGGACTTTCCCAATATACCTACGGTTCAAACAGAACTATATGAGCGGTACCAATCCAAATGGAACCACCTATCACGATAAGGTTTACTGGATCAATTACTTTCTGGGCAGCGAGGCGGTCCACGGATTTCCCCGGGCTCAATATGGATATCAGCAGAGCCTCGGCTGTGTCGAACTTCCGATTTCGACTGCAGCTACTGTCTATCCCCAGGTACATATCGGTACCCTTACCACAATTTTGCCGTAGTAGGACAAAACTCAGACTGGCTATCAAAATTCCAACTGTTGGCTAACCAGGCTCATAAGGATGTTTATTTTCAATGAATTCGAGCTTGGATAGCCAGGAGCCTTCGCCAAGCCACCATGGATGCCAAAGCTCGTACGGCTAACCAGACGGTGAAGATTATCCATATTTCGACAATGGTTAGCCTTCTACCTATTGTCGCCATAAGTATGACGGCCACTGCGAATGTTGCACCTAACGCTATGAACATAACTGTGCGCAGAACGCCAAAACGTTGAAGACCGCCCACTAGGCCATCAATGACAAAGCTGATTGCGGTAATCGGCATAACAAGCCCGGCAAATAATACCGATTGGGTGGCAGGGTACGTTATTGAGGAGACATTTGTAAACAGGCCAACAATAGTTCCTCGAGACCCAATTATGACTATTGCAAGTCCAATTCCACCAATCCAACCTATATGCAGTAAGCGGGAAGTCCAGTGTTTCATTGCTTTCAGCTGGTTGGTGGCTAACCATTCTCCAACAAGCACTTGACCTGGCACCGCAATGGCGTCAAATGAGAGGCCGAATACAAGCCATACTTGTTGACCAAGTTGGAACGAGTCGAGTATTGCAGGTGTTGATTGAGATGCCACGAATACCGACCCAGAAAGAGCTCCGACAAGAGCGAAAGTCCTTAGGGCGAGGGCGATTCCTGCGGCAAGAAACTCTTTGGCGAAGGCTACTACACCAGGTACCAGCTTGGTAATAGCGCCAGGGTAGCGAAGCAGCCAGCCGATAGCAAAGGCCCCAATAAACTCTGCAATGTCAGTTCCAAGAGCTGAACCAGCCACGGATAAGTGAAAACCAAAAACCAGGACAATTTCCAGTGCTACGTTTACTCCAACGTTCAGTGCCGTTATTGCAAGTACAGATTTTGTTCGGCCGATACCTGTAAGAAACATGCTCCCTGTTTGAAAGGCGAAAAGTCCAGGCAAACCTATGGCGGACAGCTGGATGTACTCAGAGGCAAGACTAGCTACTTCAGCTGAATGTGTTAGAAATGAAGTTACAAATGGCGCCATTGCCGCGAATATAACCCCGACTACGAGACCGAAGATACCCATTGAAACAAACGAAGACACTCCCAGCGTGTTTCTAGATTGCAAATTGTTTGAACCCACATATGCAGCCGCTCGAGAAGTGATGGCAAATCCCACTGACGTTAGTGGCAGAACCCAGAAATTAAGAAAGCCTGTCGCCAGAGCCAGTGATGCTAAAGGAATTTCTCCAACGTGCCCCATAATTGCCGAGTCAGTGGCACTGTAGATGGGAGACAGAAGAACGCTACCTAATGACGGCAGCCCAAGCCCGAGGATTCTCCCCCAAACTGGATCAACTGGCTGTCGGCCCCCTAAGATTCGTATTGGTTGGATTCGCGTTTTACAGTCCTTCTGGGTGCAGATTTATCCAAATATAAGGTTAGTTTCCAGAATTCATTTTCTTTTGGTAATTCTCAAGTTGGACCTTCATATCAAACAGGGTCCGAGACTCGCGGCCACGGATTCGTTCTGGTGACATAACCATCCATTGACCTCCCCTCTCCCTAGAGGAAGAGGATTCATGAAGAACCAGCAGCTCACGCCACCAGCCCTTCAGAGAGTTGACGCTTCGCTGGGCCGCTGTGCTCAGCCCTAATGGGCTTTTGCTGCAGTGTCCCTCTGCGTCCTGTGACCCCCCAAAGGGGACCCAGTCCTGCGGCAAGAATGTTCTGTGCTGCGTTAATATCCGCATTAGCTTCGTACCCACAT
>JAKBSX010000250.1 GCA_021844725.1 Actinomycetes bacterium
TCTAAAGAGCGAAAAGAGGAATTCAGTCTGTCCCTCTGAGCCCCGATGTCATCTCTTTTACCGTTCTTCAAACCAAGGAGTGTTGCAGTTGTTGGAGCTTCTAGACATCCTGGAAAGATCGGTCACGAGATTCTAAAGAACATCAAGCTGGCCGGATATGAAGGCAGAGTATTTCCCGTAAACCCTGTCGCGACATCAATACTCGACTATCCCTGCTTTCCCAACCTTTCAGCCATTCCCGAGCAGGTGGATCTTGCAATCCTCGTCGTGCAGGCGTCAGAAATGAGTGAAGTAATGTCGGAGTGCGCAAAAAAACACATTCCAGCCGTGATAGTAATTACATCAGGTTTCTCCGAAATCGGTCGGAAGGATCTAGAAGATCAGGTGATGAGCATTGCAAAGAGCGCAGGGATACGAGTCATCGGCCCGAACACTTTCGGCATCTTTTTCGCGGATTCAAAGTTCAACTGCACCTTCGGCACTCAAAACGTCCTGCCTGGAAAGACCGCATTCATCAGCCAGTCGGGCGCAATCGGCCTTGCACTGATGTCTTGGACGACGGAAGAAAAGTACGGGATTTCTTCAATAGTCAGCATAGGGAACAAGGCTGATGTTGACGACGCTGACCTAATAGAGTTCTTCGCAGATCACGAACCTACCAAATCAATTCTGATCTACATGGAGGGACTGGCAGAGGGGAGAAAATTTGTAGAAGCTGCAAAGAGAACTTCGAAAAAGAAGCCCATCGTGATCATAAAAGCAGGAAGATCTACGCGCGGAGCTCAAGCGGCGACCTCGCACACCGGCTCGATGGCAGGTTCGGACGCGATCTTTGACGTTGCGTTCAAGGAAGCTGGCGTGCTTCGCGCCGAAACGATGACTCAAGCGTTTGACTGGATTCAGGCGATAAACGAAAACCCGATTCCCAAGACGGAAAACATTGTGATTGTAACTAATGGTGGCGGCATTGGCGTTCTCGCCACAGACAAGAGCGAAACTCTCGGACTGAAGATAGGCGACCTTCCGGACGATTTGAGAAACGAACTCAAACCACTGCTTCCGACGTTCGGTTCGCTCAGAAACCCGATAGACCTGACAGCGAACGCTGACGATGAGATGTACAGGAAGGTTCTCTCACTTCTCCTCAAAAGCGATCACGTTGGTGGAGTGATCGCGCTCTTCTGCGAGACCGCGAACATTGATCCGACACTCGTAGCAGGAGCTATCCTTGACATGAAACACCAAGAATCTTCAAAGCCGATGACTGCAGCGTTCATAGGCGGCAAACTGTCGCGTATGGCTTACACAAACATGCTGGAAAAGAGGTTTTCTGCATACCCGACGGCCGAGCGCGCGGTCGACGGCATGTATGCCCTAGTCGCGTACAGCCGAAGGAAGATGGAACAGATAGGCGGGAAAGACAATTGAAGAAAACAAGGGCCGTACTCGAGAGAAAACCCAGGCGCTTGATCGAGGCCGCCATCAACGAAGGAAGGAAATCGCTGTTGGAGCACGAAGCAGATGAATTGGCAAAGATGTACGGCATTCCGCTGCCAAAGGCAGGTCTTGCCCGTAGCGAAAATGACGCTGTTAAGATTGCCCGCAAGATAGGCTACCCAATAGCAATGAAGATAGTATCCCCAGAGATCCTTCACAAGACAGATGTGGGAGGAGTCAGGCTCGGCTTGGATTCCCGGGCAGAGGTGAAGCGCGCTTTTGCTGAAATTATGAAGAATGCAAAGAAAGTCAGCGACAAGGTGGATATTACGGGCGTGTACGTTCAAAGGATGGCGGAGAAAGCACACGAATTCGTTGTTGGTGCAATCAGAGATCCGCAGTTCGGCCCAGCAGTAATGTTCGGAATCGGCGGGATCTACGTCGAGTTGTTCAAAGACGTGACCTTTCGACTCGCCCCTCTTTCGCTCGAGGAGGCTACATCGATGACGAATGATTTCAAGGCTGCCCCACTACTTCGCGGATTCAGGGGAGCGAAACCGTTGGACGTGTCAACAGCTGCGCGCACCATTCAAGCAGTCGGAAAAATGATCAGCGAAAACCCGCAGATCGAATCAATCGACATCAACCCGCTCTTGGTTTACGAAAAAGGCGCTGTCGCAGTGGACGTAAGAGTGATTCTGCACAAGCAGAATTGATCTCTAAGCAAGTTAAATCAGACCACAGCACAGAATTGTTCACTGTAGGCGGGCGTTGGCGATTCTGAAACTACATGAGATTTTTACGCATACCGCGCGCCCACCGAAATCTGGTTGCTGTGACGCATGAGGGAATATTGCTGTTGAACAGTTGATTCATCTATAACTCGCTTTCTGCAAATTCGAACACAGCGAGCGATTTTGCCAGGAAACTCTAACAATGAAAGATGCCTAAAAGATGACTTCACTACGATGTGAAGTCCCGAGAACGAACTACGCTTTCGTTTCGGGAGCTGCTTCGGCAACTATTTCAGGTATCTGTTGCTGCTGTTCTTCTCCTGGAACGGTAAAAGAGATGACATCGGGGCTCAGAGGGACAGACTGAATTCCTCTTTTCGCTCTTTAGAACTTTGCCTTTGGGGTTTCGCGCCGTGATGAAAGGTTTTTTTACGAATATGCAAACAGTCGATAAACGGGGGCCTGTGGCTCAGATTCATTCACGTTGTGAATGGAGAGAAGCCAGGCAGTGAGACTAGAGTTCTCGCCTAAAGCGGAGGACTCTTAATCCTTAGGTCATGGGTTCAAATCCCATCAGGCCCGCCATCTTTTGGATTCTAGAAAGAGATACCTTGTCTTCTGTCATGCGTGAAAACTATCGATCATGCCAAAAACCGTGCATCGTCGCTCAATCATGGCCTTGCTGACGCTGCTAGTCATACCATATCAATTCATTTGAAGAATGTCTTCAAAGATCGTAAACGACGCCCGGTACTCTGGGAAATGGAGTCACTTCCCCGATGGAACGCGCTTGAGTTAGCCAGCAAACCAACCTTTCCAAGCCGATGCCACCTCCGGCGGTTGGCTTAATTCTCTTATCCTTGGCAAGATCGAGGACCAATTTGAAACTCTCGGCGTTCACTCCATCTCTTTGAATTTTTGCTGCAATCTTTTCGTATTCGAACTCTCTTTTGGCCCCGGAAAGTATTTCGCCATATTTCGGCACAAAGAGGTCATAGTTGTCCCACTTTTTGGTTTCAAAATTCTGAAAATCGTAGAACTCCCTTGGGATGTTCACCACCCACACGGGCTCCTGTATTTCGGCGATCAATTGTTTTTCCCATTCAGCCTCACCGTATTTTTCCTTCAGTTTGTCTGCATCGAGCACTTTGAAAGGAGTCTTCGGAGTTTTTAGTTCAGAAAAGGCTCCGAGTTTAGTGAGCTCCTTCTTGCAGCGTCTCCTCTGGTCTCTGATGAGCCCGACGATCCATCCCTCGACGAGCTTGTGAATTTGCTTTGAAGTTGCGCCTCTCACCTCAAAGTCAAGCTGTGTGAACTCATATCCGTGCCAGCCGGTAGAACTACGTTCTCTCTTCTCTATTCTCACGTTCGGTGACAGGGTGAAGAGTTTTGGATATGCCAGAGAACACGACACTAACTTGTGGATTATCATGCTAGCTGTGGTTCTGACGGTCTGCCCGTAGATTTCGACCTCGACTCTCTTCTCTATGGATGCGCCCGGATCGGGCCACAGGGGATCAGTAGTCTTGGAAAAAACAACCGGCAAAATCCAGTTAAAATCATCTTTCGAAAGCGTACTAGTCAGGTATCTCAGAGTTTCAGTCATCACTTTGGAAATGTTTGCTTTCCTTTCCAATTGCTCTTTGGAAAGGAGCTCCAGAGGTTGAGCTATCGGAATTGAACCCATAGATTTCAACCCACGCTCTCCATGCCTTCTTATCTTTATCTCGATATGACGACATCTTGTAGATTGTACGCGCAGAATAACAAAGATCGTATGGTTTTGTTGACCCTATTTCGAATCGTCGGAAGTGGCTCGGAACATAATGGACTCGTGCGCGGATTTCCAAAAGTTTCCTGCTTGACGACTCCGTGGCGGTTTGTGGCACACGAGTATGATCGAGATTGTCAAACCCTAAATTGCTGGCTGCTTGCAAACGAACCGATGTTTCGAAAATGCCAAGGTTCTGATTCTTTCTTACATTGAAGTTCGGTCCGATGCTCATTCATCCTTCAGAACTCAGGTTTAGAAGCGACCTTTGATTGAATCCTGGATGTGCTCTTTTCTTCGCCAGACATCGAGTAGAATTTCCTGACGGATGGCAAGACACACAACGCTAGAGTGATTACCCCCATTCCTGCGATTATGGGATAGAAAAAGAAGAATCCCAGATCATAGAAAATTACAACTTCTGTGGCAATCCAGACAATTTCACCTACTCCGAGTAGCATAGTCAAAATCCATGCCCATCTTTTCTGAACCCAAAGCCCGTAAGAGAGTAACAGTGGCAAGAAACCATAGACACCAATCAAGAAGATCCCCACGGGTGTGAAATCGTGAATGAATGGAATGCTACGAGTGAGGTGCGGCAAGATAACCTGTGCACCTATAGCTTCCCCTGAAGGCAAATACACGAGCAAAGCTCCACTTGGGATTGAAATTATCGCCAATACGATTTGCACTGGAATCAGTATCTTGACTGCGAGTGGATGATCAAGCCCCATACAGTTCTCGCCATTATTATCCACGATTCAGACAAGTTAAACACGCTAGACGTTTTTCAGTAATGATAATCAGCAATTCTTCAAAGATAATGCAGCCAACGAACTGATGGTTGGGGAACTTTGGATCTGTTTCTGTAGTATGGAAGATTAGACTCAGTCTTGAAGTCTTGTTTGAGCAACTTTCACATTTGCATCTGTATATTGTATGACATCTGTTAAAGACCCGTTTGAGTCCTGGGATTTGAGTCCAAACATCGTCTCTCTACTTGTGGAAGAAGGATTCATCTACGACAGCAGCATGATGGGACACGATTCTCCTCCGTACGAGGTGAGAGTCGGCGATGCTTCGCCTAAAGACGGAACGTTCAAATTTGGACACGCGTCGAATCTTATCGAGACGCCAGTCTCTTGGAAGCTCGATGACTTTCCGCATTTCGAATACCTCTTCACTCATCCTGGCTCGGGGCTAAGAGCAGGGCCCGCAGTGCTGGAGAACTGGATCAACGATTTTGAATACATGTATGAGAACGTAGACTCTGGTCTCTTTAGTATCGTGTTCCATCCTCAAATTATCGGAAGAGGACACAGAATGCTGATGCTGGAAAAGCTCATCAGACACGTTCTCGGCAAGAGGAACGTGTGGATAACTACACTGGAACAGGTTGCCAACGCTTCAAGTTAGTTTTGAAATCAGAGCTGCTCCTTCTTCCTCTGAGAATAGTTTGAAGCTAGTGCTTCGAACATTTCCGAGTTTTCCAACAGACAGAAGATATGACGCGAGCGTTTCATCATCAGGAAATTCGGCAATTCCCACAGTGTCGTATGCACCTAACGCATAGTGAATGGGAAAA
>JAKBSX010000251.1 GCA_021844725.1 Actinomycetes bacterium
TGGATTGAAACCAATAGGCCTCATCTCTTAGAAAATTACAGCGCTAATATGAGGGTGTTTGTCGTCGACAAATTGAGATAATATTAGAACCGCAGCCTATATTGGTATGCTCCCGTCGGGATCTGCTTGTACATACATGCAAATCCTCTGCACTTAGCATAAAAGACGTTTCTCAGGCAATGAAGCTGATTCAGGTGAAGTATAGTTTATTCTTCAGCTTGGTAGTCACGCTTTGGGACAAAATCATGAACCAATTCTCTTTACCAGTTCAGGCTCTGTATATGTAAGGTAACAGCACTGCCGAAACAATCCATTTTCTGACTTTCCAGCATCTCAACGGACCGAGCAACATGTCCACAATAATGGATGATGCTGGTGTACAATCTGACACAGCTAATGCAGCCATCAGGAAGGCAACAGAACTGAAACTCACAACATCTGATTTTGAATCCGGGGAGGTTACGATGCCTTCAGGTCGCCCTTTTTTTGGATTGTAATGACGACAGAATAAGCTAAAAGGCAGGAATGAACTGTTTTAGCGTATTTGGGAGAGTTCGCCATTGAGAATTGAGCCCAAATTGACTTATGCTCGATATCCGCTTAACTTTTCCTATGAAATCATTAACTATTGTTTGTCCGGAATGTGGGCACAGATTTCCACTGACTAACGCAATCCAGCAGGAAATTGAAGCAAGCGCAAGAAAAGATATCGAAACTCAACTCAGTAAGAAGAAAAAGAAATTGGAGGCAAGGGAGAAGGAACTGAAAGACTTGGAGAGCGAGTTTGATGAGAGATTGGAAAGTGAGTTGCAGAAAAAATCTCAGGAACTCAAGAAGCGGGCCCAGATAGAAGCCGAAGAGAACCTGAGGGTTGATATAAAGGATCAAGAGACCCAACTCGATGAACTGAGAGGAAAACTGCATGACGCGCAGGACAAGGAACTCGAGTTGAGAAAACAGGCCAGGAAGATGGAAGAAGAAAAGGAAGAGTGGGATCTTCAACACGAGCGGGAACTTGATGAAGAGAAAAAGAAGTTACGGCTAACTATCGAGAATGAAATGAAAGGTGAACATGAGCTCGTTAAGAAAGAATATGAAGAAACGATACGAGGCATGACAGAAAAGATTGAGGAACTGAATCAGAAAGCCCAGCAGGGTTCTCAGCAGCTTCAGGGAGAGGCCCAGGAAATTGTTGTCGAGGATATGTTGAAGGAGGCGTTTCCTATGGATGTTATTGAACCTGTACCAAAGGGAAAACAGGGCGCCGATGCTTTGCATTTCGTAAGAACGCCAGCGGGAAGAGGCTGTGGTCTCATTATATGGGAATCGAAGAGGACGAAGAGCTGGTCTAATGACTGGGTCAGGAAGCTGAAGGAGGATCAGCGTGAAGCTAAAGCGGATGTTGCGGTTCTCGTCACTCAGGCTCTTCCCGATGGCGTTCGGAATTTTCAGCCTTACGAAGGAATTGTTGTCACGGATTTTGCCCACTTCCTTCCCCTTTGCGCATTGCTCAGGATACAGCTTGAGGCAATTTCAAGAACAGCCCAGTCCAACATCGGCAGAGCCGAGAAGGAATCGCTGGTCTATAATTTCGTTTTGAGCACGGAATTCAGGCAGGGCGTACAAGCTGTCGCGGAATCGATAATATCTGCCCATCAAACAGTCGGACAGGAGAGGGCGGCCCTTACGCGGATATGGAAGAAACGTGAATCTGAGCTTCAGAAAGCTTTGCTATCCCTTGCTGCAGTATACGGCCAAATGCAGGGGTTCGCAGACTCGTTGCCAAGTATACCCGTGCTGGAACTGCCTGCGGTAGACGACGACGAAGAAAACAAAAGTCCGAGATAGGCCTTTTGCTTCCGTCAACTTCGTCATCTTATGCTTTACAACATGCAATGCCCGTCACAAAGGTCATTTGAGTGTGTTTGCTCCGTATCCATTCCGGAGCGCATCTTCACTTTTAAAACCCTTAGAGGCAAGCTGTTAAGTTTCTGGTTGGGAAAGTGCCTAGAGCTTTCTTCTAATGTGATTGATCTGGCGAACAATCTTGGATGACTTTCCAGCAAATCACTCCACCTATTTTCACTATTGAACGGACAAAAATAGCATCCGCTTTTCGGTGGAACTGGCAGTCCTTCATCTTCAATGATCTTCACACAATCTGCGCGGTTCATCTTTGCGTCAATGAGAGGATACAGGTTGGTGACGAAATCAGCATGGCTGTCCTTCATTCTGTGAGCTTCCCCGTAATCTATGCCGAGGTACTGATATATATTGGCATTCAAGTTTCGATAGTACGCATATATTGGTCTGATTTTGAAGTCCCTGGTGCACCATCTCCAGACTTGTGATGGTATGACGCCCCTTCGTTTGCAACGATCGAGCAATGTGTCGTTATTCCTGACCCTCACTGTCGTCAGGTGTATTCCAAAATCTTCCATGTATTTTCTTGCCACCTTGATATAACTATACGTCTCGGGCAATTCATTGCCGGTATCGGCGAATATCGCCTCATCGAGCTTCATGCCTTCGCGAATAATATATATCATCAAGGCTGTTGTGTTTACGCCCCCACCGTAGCTTAGTATCCATTTTTGCTCGTTTATATTATTACCCGGCAGATCCAGTCACCAAACCTGTAATGAATTGGAAGTATTTATTGTCCTGCCTCCTCCTGCCTGAGACACTCAGTTTATCGCTTGTCTTATGAGTTTATGGTAAGCGCTCGTCAGTTCCTGTGTCGGCATTGGCTGAAATAGCAGTTCGCCATCCATCGTCTCTCCCACTTTATACCCAAACCTATGATTGATAATGACGCTCTTCACTCTTTCTGTCTTAAACTCCCAATCATATCTCTTCTTAAACTGTTCTATTCTGTCGCTGTCGTACAAGCCCTTGACGATGTCACTTAAACCTGTCGCGACGCCTATCTTTCGTTTCAATACCTTGTAAGCCTCCACGCCGATTATCATTTCCTCTTCGTCGCTTAGCAGTTTTTTCGCCCAATCATCTACACATTTATGTGCTTTCTCAGTGAATATCGCAACGTCTGACTCCCTCAATGTGAGCTGTATGAGTTCTCTCAGAAGAAATCTGAAATCCAATCGATTCATGGTAACGGACAGTTCTGAGACTTTCATGATATGAGCCATAAGTTTGGTGTTGATGGCGAGAAACTTCTCTGAGGACGAAGTCATGCCCCCTCTGATGCTTCTATGCGTCCTGTCAGAAACGTCTTCACAGACCAGAATGAGAAAGATTTCTTTCTCGTTGTTGCCGGCGGTTCCAACGTGTTTCTGGTAATGATCGACTGAAGAACCAAATTCCATCCGCCACTGTGTGTTTCCAGTGCTTCTTGTGCAATCCACGATAAGGTCAAAGTCGCCACACTTACACGTCACGTCTTGTCCCGCATTCGCGCACTTCCATCCTGAAATAGAGCCGTTCCAGCTGACGTAATGCTCTACATCAGCCAGTTTGTCTATCGTGAAGAGAGGTATCATCAAGATCCTACTGAACCAGTGTGCCACCGCGTACTCGAACCTACCCGCACGTTCATGTGTTGGAAAATTGGCCGCCGAGCTCATCATTCTCATAATACCTCTCGCAGTCGGCGTCCTATGCAACGTCATCGAACTTCCTCCTCTGGAACCATTCCAGTATTATGTTCTGAGCAAGTTGGACTTCATCTTTGTCCAATCTTCTCGCCTCCGCAACAAGAGAATTGTACACATCCTCATCAAGCATCATAACAAACACGTGCGCCCCCCTTTGCTTTGCTTCGAGTATGACGCGACGCGCTCTTTCCGGTGTGAAGCCTCCGTAGTTGACCATCCGTTTGAGTTCCCTTATGTCGGTTGAACTGAGACCGCGTATTGCCCTAGAGAATTTGATCTGGTTTTGCCTATCCTTTATTGACCCTATCTCACGTACCGCATCGACGCTATCTATTTCTCTACGACGAATTAAGTCCTGCACCTCTGGTGGAAGGCTACCGACAACAAGAAACTCACGAATCATTTCGGACGAAAGATTCAGATCGTCCGCCAAGTCTTTCCGCGTTTTGTTTCTACTTTTATAATCGTCCTCAACTGCCCTGAACATTTCTGATAAGGCGACAAGGTCCAGTTCCCTTCTCTTTTTCCGTGTATTAACGAGAAGGGTATCGAACAGTTCCGAAATCCTATACGTCACAGGAAACCCCTCGTGTGCAGCCATCCTCTGAGCGCGTCTTCTATGATCTCTTCTCTTTCCGCGGCGTATTTCTTGGTCGCTGCCTCCAGAGCATCTGATATTTCCTGTGACAGCATTACGTTCACCTTCCTGGCACTCTTGCTTCTTGCTATTCTGAAAATCTCCTCGGGATCTTCATGTGGATTCTTGATGGCTGCATCCGCTATCTCTTTCTTGAGTTCCTTGCCATTTGTTTTGCATATTCTCTCGGCAAGTGCAATGATCTTCGTGGCGTCGTCGATAGTCTCGGAAATCCTTGTTGCCTGATCCCTTGTTATTCCCCTGCCAACCATTTTCTTGACTGTATCTGGAACATTGCTCCATCCCAGGTAAGATTTAACGGTCCTCGTGGTTACACCCAGTCTTTCGGCCACCTTGTCGATATCGTCTGAGTATATCTTCATAAGATGCATGGACGCCCTCATCGCGTCGTCAGGGGAAAGCGGGACTCGATGTATATTCTCACTAAGTGAGAGGGCGATCAGGTCACCATCCTCCTTCTGACCTGCTTCCCTGCAAGGCAGAACTGGAATACCGGCTATTTTTGCGGCTTCATATCTCCGCTGGCCTATTACCACTTCAAACTTATTGCCATGTAGCCTCTTCACTACGAGGGGCTGGAGAATCCCGTAATTCTTTATACTCTCTGCCAGCGATTCTATGTCTGTTTTGACGTTTGCCTGTCTGACATTAAGATTTCCTATTTGTAATTCTTCTATTGGCACTTCAAAATACTTCGTCAACATTTCATCACCACTATCTCTTTACTCCCATCCCACCACCCCGTATGCCTCCTCAATTGTTATCATTTGCCTTTGGTTCAATCGGTATTCCTATCGTCGAGATTGTGTTGACCTTCCCGTCCAAGTCTGTAATCGGCGCCATTGAAATGTGGAATCCCAGCATCTTCCCGTCCTTGCGCCTCCTGTTTCCATCATAGTGCAGAGGCTTCCCGGTCAACGCTATTTCCCTGAGCCTCCCTCCCGTCATCTCCATCTCCTCCTCAGGCACCCATGGGGCTTTCATACCAATTATCTCCATTTTCTCACTTGCAGAGATCACTCTCTTTGTCGTCATGCTGCCATCGTACCGTCATTGCTTTCCTTCTGTTTGATCTTTTGCATTATTCCAGGCCCAAACGCTCGTTCGCTGCGCTCACTCGCTCTCATTCTCCCTCTCGATCCCCCCTCACAGTCTACACACCTGATATGTACGGATCTAGTGGGGCGCGGCACAATGCTCTCTCAAGCTCAGTACGCATCAAGGTTGACCTGGACATAGTACTCAGCGTC
>JAKBSX010000252.1 GCA_021844725.1 Actinomycetes bacterium
AAAGGTGGAAATTTCCTTTTCTTCCTCAACCATCCACTTATGCAAACACCAGGGTCAGGATGGATCGATGACCATATAATCGGAGAGCAATATTGGCGAATAGGCCAGTACTTAGTGGAAGAAAAGACTATAGAGGAAGTTGAAAAGGATGTCTACATCCCCTTTATACACCGTCCTCTAAATCGTTACATTAACGCGCTTAGCGAGAGAGGCCTTTTTTTAGTAAAGATGGAAGAGCCGGCTCCGCCCAAAGGGTTTTTAGACAAAGCACCTGAGTACCTTCAGGCTGCTTCGATTCCGCGGTTGTTGTTTCTTAGGTTAGAGAAAAGGTAATGTCGGTCGAAGAGATACTTGGATCTTCCATGGACGGTCGGGTGGGCAAGCCATGAGCGAATTTGTAGTTATTGCTGGAATGAGTGGAGCGGGTAGATCGAATGCTGCCGCGGTCTTCGAAGACCTCAATTGGTTTGTAATCGACAATATGCCTCCTGCGCTCATCTCAAAGGTGACCGATCTGGTCGAGCGGCCAGGATCGGAAACAGAACGGGTGGCCTTAGTGATAGGAAGGGGGGGTTCTGACTACATTGAGGAGCTTGGACCTGAGCTGGATATGCTTCGTTCTTCGACTGCGCGGGTAAGGGTACTTTTCCTTGATGCTGCTGACGAAGTCCTAATACAGAGATACGAGGGCACCAGAAGAAGGCATCCGCTGGGAGGTTCCGGTCTGGCGGATGACATCAAACGGGAGAGAGAAATGCTCTCAACTCTGAAGGATCAAGCTGATGTCGTAATTGATACCTCGGACCTCAACGTGCATCAATTGAGAGATAAATTGGTCGCCCTTTTTGAATCGAGCGAAATGGACCCCAGCCTACGTATTTCAGTAGTGTCCTTCGGATATAAGTACGGAATTCCCAGGGATGTGGATCTTCTATTCGACGTCAGATTTTTACCAAATCCGCATTGGGTGCCAGAGCTTCGGACACATACAGGACTACAAAAAGCTGTAAAGAAATATGTTCTCGATCAGCACGACACAGAGATATTTATGAATAAGTTGGAGGACTTGTTTTCATTTCTGCTCCCTGCGTTCAAGAGAGAAGGAAAATCGTATCTAAATGTGGCCATTGGATGCACTGGGGGTAAACACAGGTCTGTTGTCATCTCTGAAGAACTGGCAAAGAAGCTTAGGGCAATGGGTTTTGACCCAAGAGTGAGCCACAGGGATATTTCGAGGTAGCAAGTATGTTGAAATTAACCGAGAACGAGGATGATCGTCCATTGGTGGTGGCTCTCGGAGGAGGACACGGTCTGGCATCTTCACTAAAATCTTTGGTATTGGCCAAGGTTTTTCCGGTGGGGATAGTTTCAGTGGCTGACGATGGAGGGTCGAGCGGTCGGCTTAGGGCCGATTTCGGTTTTTTGCCTCCCGGTGACTTGCGAAAGTGTCTTATAGCTCTGGCGGATTCTGATTCCCTGTGGTCTTCAGCCATTGATTATCGTTTTTCACAAGGGGATTTGGCTGGGCACAGTCTTGGCAATCTAATAATTTCAGGATTGACAGAAGTTTCCGGTGATTTTTCTAGAGCAATTTCAGAGGTGGCTCATCTGCTAGGCAGCAAGGGGTTACTTTTCCCTTCTTCTGTCTCACCAGTGACGTTGGTGGCAACTGCAGGAGGGAAAGAGGTTCGGGGACAAGTGCAAATAATGCACACCCGTGGGATTGAAAGATTAAAGGTCTTCCCCGAGGATCCCGAAGTACCAGAGGGAGCACTGGATGCTATAGCCAGAGCTAGCGCGATCGTGGTTGGGCCAGGTTCTTTGTTTACCTCAGTACTGGCGGTTTTATGTTACCCAAAGATTAGGGATGCTATCTCGCGTAGTTCAGGTAAGAGAATATATGTCTCAAATTTACGACCTCAAATGGAAGAGACGATGGGAATGACTGTTGCTGACCATATTGCCGCATTAGTCGAGCATGGTTTTTATCCAGACGTAGTGGTTTCAGATGACAGCCATATAGCTCTGGGTGACACCAATGAGCTGTGCGTATCCATCGGTTGCGAGCTAGTAAATGTCATATTATCGGATGGTTCTGGAAATATTCATAACCCTGAGTTATTATCGATTGCTTTACAGACTGTGATTTAGATGTTTTGATATTTCGTAGTGCGGCTAAAAGTTTGAAGATCGGTTTCGAATTTATGACGCTAGTCTTTAGCGGAGATTAAATTCCATGTAGCGCAGCTTTTAGCGCTGATCTGGAAGTCTGGCCGACGATTGACTTAGATTGTGGAGGAATAATGTCCCTCAGAGTGGGTATCAATGGTTTTGGGAGGATTGGCCGAAATTTCTACCGGGCAGCTAGGAATATTGGCGCGGATATCGAGATTGTGGCAGTTAATGACTTAACTTCCATATCCACCAATGCACATTTATTGGCTTATGATTCTACTCATGGCAAGCTTGGTGCCGAGGTTTCAGCCAGTGATGATGGAATTATGGTGGGGGACAAGTTTCTAAAGGTGTTTTCCGAACGGGATCCGAAATCTTTACCCTGGGGTGATCTCGAGGTTGATGTTGTAATCGAATCGACTGGTATATTCACAGATGGCACAAAGGCCGAGGCTCACATCCAAGCAGGAGCCAAAAAAGTAATAATCTCTGCTCCGGGAACAAATGTTGACGAAACTTTTGTGATGGGAGTGAACCATAATCTCTACAACCCGCAGAAACATCACATAATATCCAATGCGTCCTGTACTACCAATTGTTTTGTGCCAATGATGAAAGTACTTGATGATGCGTTTGGCATACGTAAAGGATTAATGACCACTGTTCATGCCTATACAAATGACCAGAATCTTCTTGATTTGGAGCATAAAGATTTACGAAGGGCACGAGCGGCAGCGATTAATATTGTCCCCTCTTCGACGGGGGCTGCCAAGGCTACGGGGTTGGTTCTGCCGCACCTAAAAGGGAGCCTCGACGGCACGTCACTCAGGGTGCCTATTCCGGACGGTTCGATTACTGATGCCACGGTTATTGTGAATGGTTCGGTGTCGATTTCGGATGTAAACCAGGCATTTAGAAGAGCCGCCGAGCAGGGACCGTTAAGCAAGGTCCTGGTCTATAGCGAAGAGCCGCTGGTCTCGTCAGACATTGTCGGTTCTTCGGCTTCATGCACCCTTGATGCCCAACTTTCCATGGCTATGGATCTGGAAAACGGGTCCACTTTGGTGAAGGTTTTTGGTTGGTACGACAACGAGTGGGGTTATTCTAACAGATTAGTTGATTTGGCTATTTTGGTAGGGTCGAAGCTCTAAAGATGACTTGTGAAGATTCAACTACAGCCTCACCTGCGCATTGTTTTGGAGGTGTAGTGCGATAAATGTATGTTCCTCAGCTAGAAGAATTAGGCGACGTAGAAGGTAAAACAGTTCTTGTCCGTTGTGACTTTAATGTCCCGATGGTCAAGGATTCAAACGGCAAGTTTGAAATTGTCGATGATTTTCGTATCCGCTCCTCGCTGCCGACCTTACAGTGGCTACTGGACAGGGGGGCAAAGGTAATAGCCTGCTCTCACATTGGCCGACCTCATGGAAAATTTGATCCAGACCTGTCGATAACTCCTATGGCTAAGCGGCTGAAAGAGTATCTCCCGGGCGTGGAAGTCATGGAAAATCTTCGATTTTCTATAGGCGAGGAGCGCAATGATGAGGAATTCGTTAGGCAGCTTATTGAAGGCGTAGATTTGTATGTAGACGATGCTTTTGGAGCCGCACACAGGGTGCATGCATCGATCGTAGGACCTCCAAAATATCTCCCCTCTGCCGCTGGTAGACTTTTGGCCAGAGAAACTGAAGTTCTGTCATCGTTACTGGAAAGCCCAGAGGATCCTTTCGTCGGGATTATGGGTGGTTCCAAAGTTTCCGACAAGATCGGATTGATAAAATCACTTCTCGACAGGGTTGACACTTTAATTATTGGCGGCGGAATGGCGTTTTCCTTTATGGCTGCGCAAGGGTTTGAAATCGGCGATTCGATGGTCGAGCATGACCAGTTGGATGTATGCCGTGACCTACTCAGCTCAACGGAGAAGATTCTACTGCCGGTGGACTTTGTAGGTTTGAGTCCAGATGGCAGGTTTGGCTCCGACGATCAAAGCGGCGACGTAAAGATCTTTGAAAAGGAGATTCCGCCTGGATGGAGAGGTCTTGATGTTGGACCGAAATCCATCGAAAAATTCAGCGAGGTGATTTCTGCCGCTAAGACGGTTCTTTGGAATGGTCCACTTGGAGTATGTGAGGATGCCCGTTTTGCTAATGGAACTCTGGGTGTTGCTCAAGCCGTTGCCTCCTTTGGGGGCTTCTCTGTTGTGGGTGGAGGCGATAGTGCAGCAGCTATTGAGAAAGCTGGGCTGGTTGATGCAATTACCCACCTATCCACTGGTGGAGGCGCTTCGTTGGAATTTCTAGAAAAAGGCGATTTGCCGGGTTTAAAGGCTTTGAGGGAATCACCAAGATAGTAGATCCAGGTGCTGCACCTGCGAGCTGTGAACCTTTGCGTTTCAGAGTGAATTTTGAAAGGACTGAGTGTGGCCAAAGATAAAGTTTCCATGGAGTTGCGACCGAATCCAAAAAGCGGAAGATATCGGCTAATCAGTGGCAATTGGAAGATGAATCTCAATCATTTAGAGGCAATTCAGACTGTTCAGAAACTTTTCTTCCTCCTCAAACCTCAAGATTATTCTTACAGCGAGATTTCGATCCATCCACCTTTTACAGATTTAAGACCTATTCAATTACTAATTGATTCCGATAAAATGAGATTCACGCTTGGTGCTCAAAACTGTCATTTCGAACCGTCTGGAGCTTTCACGGGTGAAATATCGGCCCCGATGTTGGCAAAGCTAAACGTGTCGTATGTAATAGTTGGACACTCAGAAAGACGCGCTTATTTCGCGGAGAGCGATGAGGTGGTTCGAGCCAAGGTTGAGGCCGTCTTCAGGTCGCAGATGACGCCTATTATTTGCGTTGGTGAGAGTTATCAGGAAAGACAGGATGGGCTTACATCCGATAGATTGCATTCTCAAGTTGACTCTGCGGTTTCGTTTCTTTCGCCTGAATTGGCATCGCGTTGCGTAGTCGCCTATGAGCCGATATGGGCAATTGGAAAAGGTGCAGCTGCCGATCCAAAAGATGCCCAGGAGGGTGCTTCGATAATTCGTTCAATTTTCGAGGAGCTGTGGGGCAATAGTGTCAGCTCCAAAGTGCGAATACAATATGGTGGTTCGGTGAACCCTTCGAATGCAAAGGAGTTCATGGACTTGCCTGATATCGATGGCCTTCTGGTGGGAGGCGCAGCTTTAGATCCTGATGCATTTGCTAGGATTATTCAAGCGTAAAAGTTAATTGACGAATAAGTGCTCTAAGCCTAACAAAAGGCAGACATCTGGATTTTCTCAGGAAAGGTTTTCCCTACTATGTTGACAGACGTGTTGGTAGTCATACAGTTGATAGCGT
>JAKBSX010000253.1 GCA_021844725.1 Actinomycetes bacterium
GAAGTCTCACGAGATCTATCTTTTTCACCTTCGTTTATCTTCATCTATACCCCACTTCCATGGACAGTAATCCTCTGCCTGGTCCTCTACAGGCACAATCTCTCTCAGCTCTTTCATCCAGTCAAGGAAAGAAGCTCAACCAGAGACTGGAAGCATATTTTTGAGTATCTCGAAATACCAATCGATCAGTCGCCAGACTTCAAAGAATACAAGAAAAACAAGGTTCGCGCGATTTTGGAAGACATCTCTGAAATATATCCTGGCATCAAATTCTATGCATCAGTCATTGCTTCGATATCGATCTCAAGCATTCTTGCTTCTGCAGTTGCATCGAAAGTCAGTCTTTCCTTCAGCTCGCACCTTACTTTTCTTCTCACTGCTGGGCTCCAGTTAGTCTCTGCAGTCCCATCAATATTCGCAATGCAACGCTTCTTTGGCTCCTTTCCCTCTCCGCCCCACAAGTTTCATCTCAAGAAGAACCGAATGGGTTCCCTCTTGAGATACGCAGAGCCTCTAAATTGAAAGGACAACAGCTTCAGCTTATCATCCAAGTTAATATTGCGAACCAATTTCCACCCGTTGAATTTATACAGAACAAAATCTGCATCTTAAGAACTGTAGCGAAAGCTACCAACGCGATGGCTCAAGATGAACTAACACTAGATGACCTAAAGAGTCATGCTTACGTTATTGGTGGCACTCGAACTGGTAAGACTAACCTCCAGCTTTTTCTACTAAACTGCCTTTACCTCAAACGTAACCAGCAAAAATATCCTTGTTCTATGATCTACATCGATCCTCACGGCGATGCATCTCTGAGGCTCGCCACTATGCTAGACGACTGGAAAGATCTTGCGATACTCGATCCTCTTTACACCACCTACTCTCTAAATCCGCTCGAGCTACCACCCCTTCCGCCGACGGATGCACCAAACTACGGACGTGAAAGGGCAATGGCTGTTCAAAATCAGGTCGAACAGATGTCAGTCGTCATGAGAGAGATGTTTTCAACCAGTTCAGATCAGGCTCCCAGACTAATGTGGATGCTCAAGGGAGCTCTGTACTATCTCTACGCTGGCACGGACCCAGCCAATGCTACTCAGAATTCACCCGAAGAGAAATCTGTCCTTGGAGAACCAGCTCGTGAGTCAAATCTAAACAAAGAATCAGACAAGATTGCACTCCGTCCTAACACGGGATCCATAACCTTCCTTGATCTCTACTACCTGCTAAACGAAATGATACGCATCGATAGGGAAGAACTAGAAGTATTGCTCAAAAATCAACTAATCCCAGACGAGGTGGTAAGTAGGACTATGGAAGCAATCTCCAAACTCGAAGACAGTGCCTTCGCATCTGCCATGAACAGGATCTCTAACTTTGTTCTTCCGCTTGCTTCGCTAACTGCAAGAACGTTTTGCAAGAGAGACTCAAAGCTAGATTTCTCACAAATGCTGCAGCCAGGAAGGCTCACAATCTTCAGGATTCCCAAATCCAATTTACCTGAAGATTTTTGCACGATGCTTACTAGCGCAATCGTGCTGAGGATTTACTTTATGGTTCAAGCCCGAGCAAGGCAGCAGGAGAAATCTAGCCAGTCGTTGGATTCAGACCACTCCGAGAGGACGTCTGTTCACGTCTTCATCGACGAATTTCAGAGCATATCCAAGTTGGGAATTCTTTCGACAATTCTAAGTGAATCTGCCAAGTTCGGACTGTACCTGAACATCGCTCATCAGAACATATCCCAGATCCCAGACGATCTCTTTGACGCGATCATTGGAAATGCGGGGATGGTGTTTACATTCAGACTGGGTCCAGACGACGCAAGAGCCGTCTCGAAAATCATGGCACCGGATGAAGAAAAGTGGGCAAAAGCCATAGTCCGACTTCCCAACTGGCTATCTGTAGTAAGGATGAACCCGCGTGGAGATTCTGCACTGGCAAAGACGCTTCGTTTTGGCGTGCCAAAGATCAAGGACCCAATACACTCCCAGAAAGAGGTGATAGACTACATGCTTTCGGATATGGAGGATAACTACGGGGGCGGATACGAGCTTTCTACAAAGGACAGGGAACCAATCTACAGGGCGGCTATGGAGGAGGCAACTGTCTCAAAGGGACTGCCGCAGCTAAGACCTGTCGAAGAAAACACACTCTTCGTGATAGATTCTAGGCGGCTAGAAAGCAAAGAGATGAAATTCAGGACTCTTGCAACGATTATGCAAGAGCAGTTCGGCTGGAATCTTTCCGTTACTCTTGGCGCCGTAAACTCGCTAGTTGACAGAGGTTATCTTCATGATCTGGGAATATTCTACGATCCTTCTCTTGTTGGAAAACTGGAGAATTCATCTCTAAACGAAGATGAAAAAGATAGATCTCGTGAGACTTCGTATGCCATAACAGATTACGCAAAACACAATTTTCTAAACAAGGATGTGAGGGGGCCCAGGGCAGGAAGAAACATACACTGGAACATGTTAAGGTACCTTATCAGGTATTACAGAGAAAGGAAGGGTTTCTCTTGCACGGTAGACTATGGCGAGTCAAACAAGCGTTGGCCAGATATCATAGTCTATCCCATGAAGACCTCTTTCAGCAGAGACAGGGACGGGAGCGTCAAAGAAGTCCATGATCCAAACCACTGGGACATAAAGAATCGGTTTGCCGTAGAAGTTGAAACAACACCGAGGAAGGCCCAGAAACAGCTGCTGAAAAACTACTACAAATCAGTCTACCCGCCTGGACAGTATTCCAAAGTTGTGTTCTATGTTGCAAGCGCAAAGCATCGCAAGGATGTTTTAGACCTCTTGAAGGGCAAACCTTCGACCACGTACGAAGTGAAACAGCTTTACGCAAACGCTCTTGGAATGAAAGAGGAAGAACTCGAGAAGCAGTTAGATCTGGAAGAATGCGATAACGACGTGAGCTAGACCATGTCCTATGACAACGAACAACAAAGAGTGTGTACCTCCCAATCG
This sequence comes from Actinomycetes bacterium, assembly GCA_021844725.1. The sequence continues at coordinate 2,982 of JAKBSX010000253.1, forward strand.
AAGTGAAGTATCCATCAAGAATCAAAGAGAACTGGTTTGGCATGTTCGACTTCCAGAAAGGAGGAAGTGACAGTTTCGGTCCCTTGTTAACAAAGGATTCTATGAAATCGCGTGCAAGCCACTTTCCTGTAACTAGTCCTACCATGTTCCGAGCGCAAGCCCATGCGTTTTGTTCAAAGGAGGATGTCAATCGACCATCCAGTCCAACCGTCGTGCTAGGGGCGCAAAAACTCGCGCGATCTTCAGGCCGTTAAATAGTATTTGCGACTATCATCCTTACTATACAAAAAACCCCCCACAAAAACCGAAACCTTTCCAAGAATAGATAGAGTATCTGAGCTCTTGGTTGCCTCCCAGAGAGGAGCTCCTACCAAAGCATGTTGCGGCTCTCTTTATCCCTGGAGGCTGGCTTGTCGTGGCTAGTCCCATTGGTTAGGCTTTCTTTCTCGTCTGAGATGGCGTTGCCGTCCATTGAGGCGCTCCTACTCCATCAGGAAAAGAAGGATTGCTTGGCTGGATGCACGAATGTAGAGGGCATCATGTAATAGCGTAGCAGCTGTGCTAGCGTCGACGCTCGACAAAAAACAGCAGTCGTGCAAGACACGTAATCGTTATCCACTTTGCGCGAATCAAAACAACTTTCTGTTTTCTGAAGAAGACGGAGACGATGAAAAAAGCCAGATCTGACTCTCAAACCCTTCCCGCGCTCCTAAAATCGTAGGATGTATGTGAGAAAACACTCTAGACATTTTTTGAAAGCCTAGAAGCCATCACGCCGGTTTGGAGAATCAAGTCAAATCTCTCTTCGAGTAATCGCCGTTCATCCAAAGCACACTAGGTTCCGCCCGAGTCTTTCACGTGAGTGAGAATAGATTTCGGTCAAGCGAACCAAGGACACTTTCGATGATCTACCCCTCTTTGTGAAACACGAAAGCTAGCCCTCTGAAATAGGAAATGATCTGCCAAAGCAGTTGGGCAAAGGATGCGAAAAAAGGTGACAAACATTTGGCAACAAGCAACTATCCGAAGAACTCAACTCCGACACTCTCTTACGAAGAGCAAAACGAACTCGACGCCCTGGACATCGTGATTGGCCTCAGCCGAGAAGAGAGGTCATACCTTCTCTCTGTATGGAGAACGGATCGTAACTACCTGACCGCCGTAACAACAAAGCAAGGCGCCGTGACAGAAATTACAGTCAAGGAGGTTAGCGAAGCATGATGACAAAGAACTATCTCTTTGCCTCCATGACCTCGGCCTTGCTCCTTTTCCTCGTAGTTCCGCTCCTATCCACTCCCTACTGGATTACAGGAAAGGTTGTGTCCATCGCGGCGCTGTCGCTCTTCTCTATATCAGTCGGCGGGCTGGTCGCTGAAACCTTTGAAATTGTAACGGGCCGAAGCTCCTATCCTAGGTCTCAAAGAAACGCGCGAAGGTACTTCATGTCTGTTCTAACCTCCGCGCTCCTCTTAGCAATCGTGGCACCCTCCATAACCGCGGCAATTGATTCAAACGATCTTGTCAGCGCAGCATCCGCCTCAGCTCTACTAGGATTGTCGCTTGGAATTGGTGGATTGACTACTAATGGATTCTTTGCTCTATTTTCCAAAGCATCCAAACCCACTGAAAACCACAATGCAAAAGGAAGGACCGAGCAAGATACAACTTCAGAAAAAAATGTAGTAGACGTCCTACTTGGAAAGGCAAAACTGGGGGGAAAGTAACGTGCAAGCTCTATCTTCAAACAAAAAGACTCAAGCAATAGCAGTACCACACAACAGTCGCCCTGGTCTGATAATCCTTCCATACGTCCAATTCCGAAAGATCATTGATTTCCTCGAATACAGGTGGGGCACCAACATTGTAAAGAGACACAACGAGTTCTTCCGCGCAACCCGACAGGATCGACCAATCGCTCGCCTTTCTTCCGAAGACTCTCTCACAGTAGCTCTAGTTGATCAAACAACCGGCAGGTGGCACGAGGTAAAGACCAAAATCGAAGACATCGAGCTCCCAAAGCCAATAGTGGTAGACCAAAGAATCTACCGAAATCTACTCTATCGACTCGCAAGATCTTCTGAAGGAATCATAAGGTGGATCAACAAATTCTACGCAACTAAAACAGGCAATGTCGTTGCAGAACTAGTCTCGACCGACAAAATCAGAATATTCAAGACAGAAGGGCTTTTCGAATCTTCAGGATTAGTCTCGCTCGAGGATTACGCATCCATAAAGGTCCCCAAAGATCAGTACTTCCACCTACTAGATTTCCTCGTGCAACAAAGCAAAGGTGAGGTAAGAAGAGTGGGCAACGAATTCTATCCCAGCAAGGAAAGCAAATTCCTGGATTCAATTCTGAAATCTCTAGGAGCAATCGCAAAAAGCACAACCTTCTACCTCAACACAAGGATTCTCGCCGAGCTAGTTTCAAGCAGCACGGTAAGATTTCCAGAGGGCTAGCTTTCGTGTTTCACAAAGAGGGGTAGATCATCGAAAGTGTCCTTGGTTCGCTTGACCGAAATCTATTCTCAC
>JAKBSX010000254.1 GCA_021844725.1 Actinomycetes bacterium
TTCATCAGAGAATCTAGCGGCACCCGTCATCTTCGTTTGCGAGAACAACCAGTACGCAATTTCTGTCCCATTGAGTCAGCAGACTGCGTCCGAGAGCATTGCCATCAAGGCCCGAGCGTACGGTTTCCAGGGAATTCGAGTTGACGGGAATGACTTGCTTGCAGTTTACTCTTCGGCCAAAAATGCAGTTGATTCCGCTAGGCGTGGTGACGGCCCGACTTTAATCGAGTGTGTGACGTACAGACTTGGCGCTCACTCCACTTCGGATGATTGGAAGAAGTACCGATCAGTTGAAGAGGTAGAGGAGTGGCGGAGTCGAGATCCGATTGCGAGGTTGCGAGTATATCTGGAAAGAAAATCTGTCTGGTCTGAAGAAGATGATTTGAAATTCAGAAATTCCGCCGAGGCCAAGATCGGTAACGCAATTAACAAAGCTGAGTCTATGTCTGTTCCTCCTATTAAATCAATGTTTGAGGATGTCCATTCTGTTCTTTCTTGGAACTTGAGAGACGATCTCAAAGAATTTGGAGAATCCTAGAGAGTGGCTATCTCTACCTGTTAGAGCAAACTATAGAATCTTTTTCATTCTATCAAGAGCTTGCTGAATATTTTCAACAGAGTTTGCATAGGCGACTCTCAAGTAACCTTCACCTTGATTTCCGAAAGCAGATCCGGGGACCGTAGCAACGTGGGACTCGTTCAGGATTTTCATTGCAAGATCCTTTGAATTATATCCTGTTCCTGCTACGTTTGGGAAGGCATAGAATGCGCCTCTGGGCATGGAACACTTGAAACCATTGAATTTGTTAAGCCCATTTACAAGTATCCTCCTTCTCTCCGCGAAGGCTGAAATCATTCTGGCCACTGAATCTTGTGGTCCGGTCAACGCCTCCAAAGCAGCATACTGAGTAATCGTGGAAACGCACGAACTGGCCGCTGCGTTGATTCGTATCATAGCTCCAGCAATAGTATCATTTGCGGCTGCGTATCCAATCCTCCAGCCTGTCATAGCGTAAGTCTTTGAGAGGGCGTTAATCGTAACGGTTCTTTCCTTCATTTCGTTTAAGCTCGCAATGCTAACGTGTTCAGTGAATCCTTCATCCTGATACAGGAATTTCTCGTATACTTCGTCGGATATCACATAGAGATTGTGTCGCAAAGACAATTCTGCGATTGCTTGGATGCTTTTACGTGAAAACACAGAGCCCATGGGATTTGCAGGAGTGTTGATCAAGATTGCCTTTGTATTAGGGCTGACTAGCTCCTCGACAATATCTGGGTTGAATTGGAAAGTTTCACTTTCCTGCAATGGATACAAAACGGGTTTTGCCCCTACTAGTTTCACTGCGTGAACATAGCTTGCCCATCCCGGATCTGGAACAAGTATTTCGTCGCCTGAGTCGAGAGTTGCCAAAAGCGCCAAATTTATCGCGGAGGTGGCACCGGCGGTAATTACGACTTCTCTTGATGCATCGTAATCGACACTGTTTTCTTTCTTGAGTTTTTCCGAGACAGCCTTGCGAAGATCAAGAACTCCAGCGCTTGACGAGTATTTTGTGTACCCACTGTTTATTGCCCTTATTGCTGCCTCCTTGATGTTCGAGGGGGTATCAAAATCAGGCTCTCCAAATTCGAGTCGGATAACATCTGGAATTGTCTGGGCTTTTTCGAATATTTCCCTAATGCCGGACAAGCCTAGGGTCTGGGAGCGGTGGGAAGCGTATAGTTTGCCTTTCTCTTCCATGTGTAATCTTCCACTCTAAAATTCAATGTATATCCCACGGATTTAATTGCTGCGCTTGGCAAGCTCATCCAAATTCGGAAATAGTCGGCTGGATGATAAGTAGAACCTCTCTAAGCTTTTCATCGGAGCGCAAGAGGATGGGTTGGCCGTCAATCAGTTTCAGTCGATCTCTCATTGCTTTAGGAATCGTGATTCTTCCTTGGGTGGAGACCCTTATCTTTCTCTCCATTATCATCGATTCTTCTATTCGTTTAATGGTATTGAAACCTTGTGCAAATCCGCCTTTATTCCACTCATCCCCACAAATGCCGTTAAGAATAGGCGGGCTACGGACTTAATAGGCAAAGGGTAAAAGCTAGAACCTAAACGTGGGTACGTCGTATGATTGCTATTGATTCTGCTCTGGAAGCAGTGGCCACAGTAATCCTGCTTGGCACGGCTTTCTCGGCATACAAGATGACTTGCAATACGAGGGACGCTAAAATACTTGCAATCAGTAGCCCAAGAGCGGTGACGCGATTCATGGTTGCAGCTTTAGGGTCACTATTCCTTTCGTCACTGCTGGGACTTTTGAGCGATTTGTTCTTCCACTTGCCGGAATTGACTGCAATACAGGATCTACTTGTCATCAGCACTGCCATATTCGGGATGGCTGCTGTACGTAACGCTCTGTATTTTTACAGGTTGTCGCCAGATTCAGTCAAAACTTCAAAACTCGTAAGCTCGTCATAGATAACATCTGTTTTAGAAATGGGAATTCTTGATGTCGGTCACAAGTCCAAACGAAAATCACGAAGAGATATCCAGTCTTTCGAGCTTCGAAACAGAAGCGATTCTCAACGAACGTTTTTACAGTGCCGTCAGAAAGGGACTAGCTCATTTCGGCGGAGACGGGATAGTGGAATCTCTGCTCTACATGCTGGAACTGGAGCACTCTGTTGATTTGAAAAAAGTCGCAACTAACACTTCTCATTTCCGTTCAGCTCTCAAAGGAATGTTCGGTACGGGCGCATACGTTGTCGAGAACAAGATTAGGGACGAGTTCGCGAGACAGGAAAAAGTCGTGGGCGAAGGCAAATCTTTGGATGAGCTGGTAGACCTGCTTCGAAAGGATATAGAATCCAAAAGAAAGCAGTGAATGTGAATCATCACATATATATCTCAAGAACGCTCTCATGTCTTAGATTTGCTGGACATCACAAGGAGGCGGGAGCCGGATAGAGTAACGGCATACATGGACGGTGTCGACGCCAGGTTATTTCGAGCTCTCGAACAGAGGCTTGGATCCGAAGAGCGAGCCAGAGACTGCATAATTCTGATGGGTCTACTCGAAAAAATCAGGCATAAACGAACCCGCGTTTCTACAAAGCGAATTGAAGTGATTCGTAGCAGTTTTGATGAAATAGTAGGGATTTCATATCCAGATTTTGAGAGTTTGATCGAAACACTCTAGGCGAGAAGATCGTCCTCTTGCTTGATCGTTCTCGGCCTAGTTCCTTCTCTCATCATACTTGAAATCAGCATCGTGAATCCCCCAATCACTATCAAGCCTAGTGCTAGGTAGACAGCCCGATATTCGGCTCCAAGCATAGCTACGGAGAAAAAAATTATGGATAAGAGAACGAACAGCTTCGAGCCGTTTATTATATGATTTTTCAACATAGTTTCGTTCCTTGAATTCTGTTTGGTAGAAAAAGGATTTCATTTGAAGCTTTTTGCATCTGTATTCAAATTAATGGGCTTCGAGTGTAGGTGATTCACATTGAGACTTTCATTTCATAACCTTCGCTTCCAAACAGAGATTCTGTGGCCTTCTGAACTCTGGATCTATTGGCACTGCTCGTATACACACGCAAGATGTCCATGAACCCAGAAATTGTGCCTACTAGTGGAAGTTCAGAAACGCTCACTTCCTTCAGACTCTGGGCGCCTCTTTCTCGTCTATTAACAACCGTCAAATGATGCAATGATTCGCGCGTAGATGAAATTGGGACAGACGGTGCGGTGGGGACGTCGACGTAAACTTCACCAGGATCTACCTTCGCAAGCGAAGATATCTGGGATGCGAGCTGTTCACGAATGCCCTTTTGATTGAATATCGAAGCGAAAAACTTGTCGCGGCGTTGCACCGTTTTTTCATAGACGCACTTTAGCAACCTTCTGGATTGGTAATCAATAGCAAGCGATTTTGCAAGTTTCAACTCTCTGTCAGAGCCTGTGTCGAGATTGGTTATTCGATGTAGCGTTACTTCGTCGGTTAGCCTCAAATAGCTATCAAGAGATAAGTCTGTTAGATGAAGCGCTTTGTCAGCGAGAATCATTGATTTGACGAGCATTAGCTCTGCAGCCCTTACCGTTCTATGAAAGTAGACCGCGCGAAACATTTCGTATCGCGCTATCATCAATGCCTCAAATGCAAACAAAGCCGCCTGAGAGATTGCGAGTTTATCCCTTACGACCTCAAACGAATTGATAATTCGGTGCACGTCAACCTCGCCATATTCTACTCCTGTGAAATAAGAATCTCGTAGGAGATAGTCCATGATGTCGACTGAGAGTCCTCCGCCGATTACGTCGTTCATGAACCTCCCTACCTTCTGTGATTTCCCTACTGCGAGGGTGCTCAATTCTTTCTTTGAATGGCCGTATTTCTCGATGATATCACCTATTTCCGTTTCTTTGATTATCTTCTGTGTCATGTCTTCATGCGTGATGTCTGTCTTCCATGCCATTACTTCCTCAAACATATGACTGAAAGGTCCGTGTCCAATATCATGAAGCAACGCTGCCAATCGAAGCTTTTCAGCATCTTCCAGACGCAATCCGATATTTCTGCTCATGATTACTTGTCCGACTTTTCCTGCAAGATACATGCATCCGATTACATGTTCAAATCGCGAGTGTTGACCTCCCGGATAGACCAGATGACAGCCTGCGAGCTGACGTATCCTGCGGAGCCTTTGGAAAGTGGCAGTGTCGATGATGCTTCGCTCAAGCTCGGTTGCATATATGTAACCGTGGATTGGGTCTCTTATTTCCGCGAGACCTTCAGAATCTGTAGATCGGATTCGCCTTCTGGATATGGGCAAGTTGTTAACTGCAGGCTCCTGCAAGAATTCGAAGCGTAAGTACCTTTCGCAGGTTGTAAATGGTATGTGAGCCGCTGGCCTTACAAAATTGACTCTTTTTGTGAAATCTTGTGTAACGACTCATTACTCAGGCATGAGATCCAAAAGCAGGAAGAATATTGAGTCTGACACTGAAGCCTCAAATGACATGCTGAACGAGATGGAACCTAAGATTAGGCAGCAAATAAGGATAGTCGGAAGGACAATCTTCTGTTTTCGGTGTGAGGGTTCGAAGGAGATGGCCTCTTTTTACTGTGCTTGTGGTTCCTTCCTTTGCACAATTCATCTTGCCGAACATAGTTGTCTAGTTTCCGCCAGTATGCAGTACAATGATGAACTGTTAAGAGCGCTATGTTAGTTGCCCAGCTAACAGGAACCTTCAGAGTAAAATCAAATCGCTTCATCTGTCAAAACGTATTGAACAGACATACAAGTTGCATGATACCTTTCTCATATTGATCAAGAAGATAGGAACTGAGGCGCTGGGCATTTACGATTACGGTGTTTATGAGCATGGTCTGGGAGGAAGAATCTTTGACGATGAGGGGACTCCGACTCGAGTCAATGAGATAGTCTCAAAGGGTGTGTTCAGGACGGTGCTGCACAATAG
>JAKBSX010000255.1 GCA_021844725.1 Actinomycetes bacterium
TCCACAATCGGAATCCCCCCATATCCAGTTTCAGCGGCCGGAACAGCTTCATCGGCATCTTCCTCGCCCACTGGAGGATGATCAAGGCCGGATAAAGATCTATTAGGTAATCGAATCCTTTGCAAGAGCCTGCTGTTCTTCTAGAGGATTCGATTACTTTTTTAACTCTTCGCTTTAAAATGCTGAATTCACCTATGTATATGCCGAATTGCACTCAATCGTTTTGGCATATACAAGCCAAGCTGGTTCCAGATATTTGCTCCTGTACGTCATCCCCTCTATACCTACAGAGGCAGAGAGTGGATTTATCGAGGGAGATTTGAGCCAAGCGTTTCACTCTACCAAGTTCCTCCGGCGTATTAAAAGGTGGAAATACTAACAGTTAGTGGTAAAACTCTTTATATGAGCTTGAATATCAAAAATGATGAAACCGTACGGTTAATCCGCAAATTAGCACAGGAGACCGGCGAAAGCATGACACAGGCAGTTACCGTCGCTGTTAGCGAGCGTCTAAATCGTCTGCACCACCTGCGAGACCGAGAAGCGACTGAGAGAGCAGACCAAATTCGAACTATAGCCAGTGACGCTGCTAAACGATGGGTCGAGCCATATCAAAGCTCGGACCACGACGAGCTGCTTTATGACAAGCTTGGCTTATCCAAATGACTGTTCACACCTCAGCAATTACCGCAGTATTACGCGGCGAGCCCGAAGCAGAAAGTTTTATAAACGCTCTCGCTCACGATCATCGGCCACTAATTTCGGCCGGAACCTGAAGCTGAAATTATCATCGATTCAAACCATGATCCGGTCTTAAGCGGGCAATTTAACCAGCTATTAGCTTCAGCATGTATCGAGATTTAACCAGCTACAAAGGAACAGTCACTCATAGCCAGAGAGGCTTACCGAAATTTCGGCAAAGGTAGCGGGCACCCCGCCTCACTGAACTTCGGCGACTGCTTTGCCTACGCACTATCTATTGCCACCTCACAGCCGCTATTATTCAAAGGAAAAGACTTCGGACAAACCGATGTCAAGCCGGTCATACAACCACGGGCATAACCACAGCTCAATAACAAATTTTCTAATTGGGCGTTGTTTAGTTTTTCAGCTTCTGGACCACTGCGGTAGTTTTGCCATTGTGCTCGCCACCGACCAACCAGGCAGTTGAGCCGTTTACCAAAACACCGGCATTTGACACCGCGAGAGGCAGAGTCGCTGCTTGAGTGAAGTTTGAACCCCCAGAGTATGCCCAAACCAATGAATTACTGGTGAGATTGTTTCCTGAGCCGCTATCGCCTCCGGCCAAATACATCCGGCCTCCCAGACTGAACGCTTGCGCACCTTCAAGCGGTATCGGTAGCGTGCCGACCACCTTTGTTACGCCAGTTGATATGTCGATCTGCTGAATAGTAGAAATCGCTTTGCCGGCATTGGAACCTGAGACACCAAGACCTCCGAATACGTATATAAAACCATTCTCACTGGCTAGTGCGGCATAGCGCACCGGAACCTTAAGCTGAGAAATCTGGCTAAATGTGGATCCGTTAGTGGTGGACAGAACAGTTGGGTCTGCACTGGTCCCGTTATATCCACCGATTATGTAGGTGACGCCCCCAACGGTTATGGCACTGCAGTCAGAGCGCGGTTGGGGCAGGTCTCCAGCCAGAGTACCATTCCCGCCAGAAGTCGCGACCTCCTCTACTGACGAAACGGTATTCACCGATCCACCACCGAAGACAAAATAATGACTACCTATTTGAGCTCCACCAGCATCATGAACACCAGCCGGCAGGTTGCCAATTGAGCTGAGCGATCCATTTTTGAGGTTAAGTGCAAATACACCGCTAGCCGAAGTGTCAGCAGCAGTGAGTCCGCCTAAAATAGCTGCTCCGTTATTTCCGTAGGGGAGCAGAACCATCCGGCTCAACGGCGCCTTTAGCTGCCAGGAAGGCTCAGAAACACTCAATTGTATAGGTGCCTGTGTGGTGGTTGTGGATTTAGCCGAAGTTGTATTTGGCGCATTTGAAGATTGTCCCGAACTCCCACAAGCTGCCGCTGCAATCGACAACAGCGAAAGCCCAGTCAGATTAATTCTCTTCAGTGAGAATTTTCTTGTAACTTTAGAATCTGACTTGTTTGAATGGTTATCTATGACATCTGAAATATCGGGATGAAGTGGAAAAATGGCCATTGATAAACTCTAGGGTGGCTGGTTTCAAACTTCAATCATCGCTAGAGAGCTATTAAATGATCCTACTTAGGAAATCTTTACTATTTGAGTTTTCCGCTACAGTTCCCTGGGAGATTGGTCTTGACCAAGAATGACGAAGCCATAAAAGTCCCCCTCACCTCGAGTCAGGTCTGCCTCAGACTCCAACTTGCGCAGCTGGGGTCCCAATTTAGCCTTCTTATGCCTCAACGACACCGAGTAACCCTGATCCCTCCAGATTTGAGCCTGTTGGTAGACAGCGTTTAAATCTTCGCCTTCATCAAATAAAACCGTTAGATGGCGCCTCTTAGTGCCGGAGGTAATCTCAGGGTTCTCGCTGAGAATCGAAATTATCCGTTCAAAACCAAGCGAGAAACCTACCGCTGGAGCGTCAACACCATATCGGGAAAGCATCTTGTCGTATCGGCCTCCGCCGGCAATAGATGAAGACCAACCCGGATATGAAATCTCAAATACCGTCCCTGTGTAATAGCCCATCCCCCTTATAACGGTAGGGTCTATAGAAACAGAAAATCGCCCTTCGGCGATCGATCTAGCAAATGAAACGATCCTCTCAGCGTCAGAAATTAATTCGTCATCACCGCCGATTTCGGAATATGACTCAAGTGGATCCTTTCCTGATTTAAGATCCTCAATAAACTTCACGGTTTTCTTAATGGCACTGTCGCTGTGCCCACTTGCGACGAGTTCAGCTGCAACTCCGTCGATTCCGATCTTGTCGAGCTTATCCAGGGTGATAAAAAAACCCTGGTGAGCTTGAGCCTCGATCCCGCAATAGCCAGCCAGCACTTCGAGCGCTCTTCGATCATTGATCTTGATCTCAAAACCTGACAAACCAAGTGTGGCAAGCGCCTCAAGGGACGCTCCAATAAGTTCGATCTCTGCCAGATAGGAGGACTCCCCTAAAATATCGATGTCACACTGTGTAAATTGGCGGAATCGACCTTTCTGGGGCCTCTCTGCCCTGAATACCGGCCCGATTTGAATCGCCTTGAAAGGTTGAGGGAGCTTGGCCCGATTATTGGCAAAATATCTGGTCAGTGGAACAGTGAGATCAAATCGGAGAGCCAAGTCACAAAGATCCTCCTCGCTACGGATATTGGACAAGTCCAGTTTATCCCCGCGTTTGAGAATTTTAAACAGAAGCTTTTCGTTCTCGCCGCCAATACCACCCGTAAGCCAACCGATGTTTTCAATAATCGGAGTCTCAATTTGGCTGAATCCATGCTTTAGGTAGATATCAGTGATCCTGGAAATAGCCCAGCTGCGCAGCTGAGCCTCAGCTGGCAAGATATCTTTGCTACCTCTGGCTGGTGATGCATTTCTATTACTCAAGAACCATTCCAAACACTAATAAAAACCAAATTTGTTAACCGTTAGCTTCTAGAGATATTCATAATCCGATAAACCAGATTACAGCCACTCAATCAGCATAAATGCCCATCAATGCGACGCGAGAAGTTTACTGCGGAAGAAAAAGCTAGAGTTAACTTGTAAAGACTGATATAAGGAGAACTCCATGGCCAATTCTTGGGATTCGCCCTCGTTCCAAAGTGATCTCGGCAAAAATGGTCCACTTGAAACTCCAAGAGGCATGTTCCCCTTGGCCACCTTTCGCCAGCGGGCTTTGGCCTGGCTTATCGACATGGTTATTTTGACTCTGATAAGCGAAGTGTTTTTTCAGATCAACCAGACTGATGCCAATACCATCGCAGCGATTGTTGACCTGGGTTACATGGTGCTGCTCCTGGGTGGTCCATACGGACAGACCGTTGGAGCCAAGATTGCAAGAGTTAGGGTGGTCAGGCTGGACGGGAAACAGCTTGGCTACCTGAGAGCTGCAGTCAGATATTTAGTGGCTGGGATCAGCGCTATCGTCTTCGCCCTTGGATACCTTTGGATGCTGCGGGATCCAAAGAAGCAGACCTGGCAAGACAAAGCTGCTGGTTCACTGGTTATATCCCTTGTGCCAATCCCAACAATTGAGACTGCCCAAGCCGAATACCCTGAACGGCCCTACAACTAGCAGCGCAAACAGGCTTCGCCCCGATCTGTTGTTGGAATAATGTGCAAGCTATACCCTATGGGGTATATAATGTACATAAATTACTGCTTATGTGGGGTGAAAAATGGTTAGCTACAAAACAATGACAGCTTACGAATTGGCTCAGCGCTTAGGCAGTTCTGACGAGCCTTTCCTGCTTGATGTCAGAGAGCCTGACGAAGTAACGGAGTGGTCAATCAGGGAAGGTTACAATATCCCGCTGGGTGAGCTGGCCCAAAGGGTGAATGAAATTCCAAAAGACAGAGAAATTGCAACTTTATGCGCAGCTGGTGCAAGAGCCACCACCGCAGCTGAATTTCTCGCAAGTAATGGATTTAAGGCCACGGTGATCGAAGGTGGAATGGGTGCCTGGGGCCAAGTCTACGATACCGCAGAAATAACCCGGGATGAACTCACCATTGTTCAGGTCAGACGCCGAGGAAAGGGATGCCTGTCCTATCTGGTGGGTGGTGAAGGTAAGGCCTTCGTAATAGATCCCTCCCTGGACATACAGGTTTATATTGATATTGCCAACAAACGTAACTGGCAAATCGAAAAGATTTTCGATACCCACCTCCACGCAGATCATCTCAGCGGTGCAAGGGAACTTGCAAAGTCCGCTTCGGCAGTGCTTTATCTAAATCCGGCCGATAGCTTCAACTTTGACTTCGAACCACTGACCGACGGTGAAGAATTTGAAGTAGCCGGTGGACACCATTTCAAGGTGGATACCTGGTACACCCCGGGCCACACAAATGGCTCAACAGTATTTGAGGTATCGAATTTGGCAGTTATAAGTGGAGACACCTTATTCGCTGACGGGGTGGGACGACCAGATCTGGCCGACAAGGTTAGGGAATTCGCATCCAACCTCTACGACTCGCTGCACAAGCTGATCACGACCCTGGATGACCAAGTACTTGTGCTTCCGGCCCATTACTCAAACAGTGTGAAAGTGGAGCCGCAAAAGGTTGTCGGAGACACCATTGGAAACCTCAAGACTCGGCTGAAACCGCTATCAATGACCAAAGAGGAATTCATTGACTGGGCAGAAGAGAAAATAACTCCCAGACCCCCCAACTATGCCGAAATCATCAGGGTGAACATGGGAAGATACGACGGAGAGCTTTCAGAAATCCGCTACCTGGAATCTGGACCAAATCGCTGCTCCGCATAACGACATTCCTTAAAGCGCTGT
>JAKBSX010000256.1 GCA_021844725.1 Actinomycetes bacterium
GAAGGAACGGGAACGAGCTGGGAAACTGAGTTTGCTGCTGACCATTAAGCGCTAACGTCAGCTGTCTTGAAAACAAGCTGGACTCATTTTTCATGCGCTCAGCCAGCGGCCACTTGGCAATTTCCCGCAGCTCTAAAGAGGCACGTCTTTGAAGATCTTTCACGATCGCAATACACTCACTCTCTTCATGCAGTAGTGCAGCTTTAGCGAATCTGTATCGAACATTGTCACTAGGCGGCTTCCAAGCCCTAATTTCCTCTGCCATACGATCAGGGTCTCCCAACTGTTGACACGCCATCCAACGGTTGACCCGCAAGATCTCGTAGTCGTCGCCTGAGTCAAATTCACTAAGTACTGGTGTCCCTATTCGTAAGTACGCAGAATAGATAGATGCATGAGAAATATCAGGAATTAATCCTCTGCGGCAAATGTTTTACCTGATAGGTATGGCATTTGCTATCATGGGAGGATCGATGGGAACCAGATCTGGGCGCAAGCCCTTTCCAGTGAGGTTGAGCGAGAGCGAAAGAGCTGATCTCGAAAGAGTCATCAGAGCGTCAAAGTCTCCGCAGTCTCATGTTATAAGGGCAAAGATCGCGCTCATGTGCAGCGATGAGATTAGCACCGAGGATATAGCTCTTGAACTTGGAGTATGCAAAGCTACGGTGTGCAAGCGGAGAAAGCGCTTCTCGCTTTTTGGAGCAGGCGTTTTAGACGATGCCCCGCGCAGCGGCACACCAAGAAAGATCGATGACTCTAAAATCGCAGAGATCCTTCAGATCACCTTGGAAGAAGAGCCTTCCAATGCCAGTCACTGGTCGACTCCGACACTGGCCAAAAGAGTAGGGGTCTCCCAGCCGACGATTCACCGTATCTGGAAAACCTTCGGACTCAAGCCTCACCTGGTGCAGTACTTCAACATCTCGACCGATCCCTACTTCACAGAGAAGGTAAGAGACGTAACTGGACTCTACCTTGACCCACCAGATGCTGCGCTTGTCCTATGCCTCGATGAAAAAACCCAGATCCAGGCACTGGATAGAACGCAGCCTGTGCTTCCACTTATGCCTTTTGTTCCAGAACGCCAGACCCATGACTACAAACGCAACGGCACCACCAATCTCTATGCTGCCCTCGAGATGGCTTCCGGCAAGGTGATATCTAAGACGACTAGCGCCCATCGCGCTGTAGAGTTCATAGCCTTTTTAGACCAGGTGAAAAAAGAGGTTCCCAAAAACCTGGAAGTACACTTGGTCTTAGATAATGTTTCCACGCATAAGACCGACGCTGTACGAGCCTGGCTGATAAAGAACCCACGGTTCCATTTTCACTTCACGCCAACTTATTCATCCTGGATGAATATGGTGGAACGGTGGTTCTCGGAACTCACAACCAAAATGCTCCGCAGATCAACGCACAAGTCCGAGAAGGATCTCATCAAGTCCATCAATGCTTGGATAGCGGGTTGGAACGAGAATCCTAAACCGTTCAAGTGGGTAAAGACAGCTGACGAGATTTTTGCCTCGATGGAAAAGTATCTCAGTCCACTAAGTATGGGTACTTCTGAATAGGGACACTAGCATCTGCTAACCTAATCACCAATCACCGAGGCATCACTCACATAGACCTTGGACCAGTTAATGGGGACTCGCCACCTGAACCACTAAAACCATGTAGCACGGCTGTTGATAGAAACATATCTAATGGAAATTGGCATCCACAATGCCCTAAATGCATTCTTTTCTAGCCACCATGTGTCTCTCAAATATGCTCAATTTGTCGCTCTTCCGGTGTCTCTGTCATGGTCTATCTTCCCCCTCTCGGTCATGCCGCCATTCAGCCACCTTCAACTGGTGACGGATGGAAAAGTTCACTCACAAACTCTGGACATTGCGGATGAAGTTCGACTAACTTTCGTGCTCTTCGAACTTTTTCATTTCGTGGTATCGATGTGAACTCTGACTTACTGGTGATATCTTGGAATCTCGTGAGGCAGAAATCTTCGAAGGATTCTTGGTGAGTGTCTTTCAAATCCTCAACCTCAGTATTTGAAACAGCCCTCTTTGCGCAAGTACTGCACTCTTGCGAGTCCCTTAATTTTACTGTATTCCAGCAATTAGCAAATGTTCGAACCCCAAAGGACTCAAGGGCAGATTTAGCCTTTTCCATCCATTCGACTTTGTCGCAGTTAGCTCGATAAACAACCCCGGGTGCCTGATCATTTATCTTTTGAATGATATCCTCACGATCAGCCCAGGTTGCTGCAGTAGCTATCTGGCCAAGAACCAGAGGCACTTTATCGTCGAATCTATCAATTTCTCCAGTAGGTTTGAATGATCCTCCATCGACAATTGCTACCCAAGGCATATTGAACGCCATTGCAATAGCAAGCACTACGTCCAAGCGGTCATCGCCTCCAAAGGAGTGAAAATGTAGTAAATCGCTTGCGGAATTGTTCTGGCTGTATGACAAATACCAGTCTTGATAGGCAATAAATTCAGACTCACCTGGAACCAAGACAAGTCTTTCGGCAAATGGGATCTCAAGAACTGACGGCCTAGCTGCAATTTCTTTGGCAACCTTTGACTGAAGACCTTGTGCAAATGCTGCCTTGCGCGAAAGACGACTACCGTTGCCATTGTCTTCGAAGTTCGGGCTATGTTCTGTGAGGGATGGCAGAGAATATACGCGACTTTCTAAATTTTCGTCAAGCACGACCCGCTTCACGAGATTCGAGTAATCGTCGTGATCGGCTTTGATCGGAAAAAGTCCAGGGGCATGGGAAACCACGACGTACTGTGCCTCGGCTTCTTGCAAACGTTGAATAAATCGTTTCTGAATTGATGGATGCAGCCGAGCCATTGGTTCATCTAAGAGAACTACAGACTCTTGCCCACTAGCTAAAAATGTGCTGAGTCTAATTAGTTCGGCTGCGCCTGAACCAGCCTGGTCGGCAGAGACTTCCTGGGGGCAGTGTTTGGCTTCAGATGTGTTGTCACCAGATCTTTCGACGAAGGGTACGAGCGTAAACCAATCTTGTACATTCGATTGCTGGTGTAACGTCTCAGTATTCTCGACGGTTTGTTGGCGAACCCTGTTCATGGTTTCTTGGACCGAAAAAGGGGATTCACGTCCCGGTGATAATCGCAACCCAAAGGTCTCGCCTGTTCTGAATGAGCTGAAAATCCGTTGAGCTTTCGAGAATCTGGCTCGATGTTCTGCTCGACCGTTCTGCCATCGGTATAGCTGTTCCAAATACCTTGGAATCCTCACGTCTCCGATTCTGAAAATCGGGCTATTGGCAATAGAGATCGACTCAGCAGTCACATTAAGCGGTCTGCCGAGAGGTGCGTCTTCAGTGTCAGAGAATACTCTCATCTGAAAGAGGGAGTCCAGTACATGGTGAAAGCCATAATCGCGATTGGATCCGTCAACCATTGGATACCAGTTGTATTTTTCGAGACGCTTGTAGAGCTCCTCTACGGCTGGAAAATCATTAACGAGATTTTGAAGGTTGTAGTTCCGAATGAGAAGCTGCACGAGTTCGTTTCCACTTGGCATGAGATCGTCGAATGACACATCGTCCGAACTTCTTTGGCCGAACTTCAATCCAATTGTAAGGGTGCTAGATTGAGAGGATCTGGTTGCACCGCGTACCGACATGTAGCTCGGGTACGATCCTGAGAGTAACCATTCGAAGGTTGCCTTTCGCTCTGGACCGGTACTGTAACTCAGTTGCCACCGGTTTGAGCTACGAACGTTATGCTGCACGCGAATGGATCCGGATGTCAGCCAGTCGGGGATCTCTGATGTCAACGCCATAGTAATCAGATCATTTTTCTCAGCAACGTCGAGTTGATTGTTGCTCATCCAAGTCTCATAAAGGGAGGAGATTATACCTGCACGAACAAAAGAGCTGATTTCCTCCCTTTCGGTTTCGGCAGAAAACTCGACACCTAGAGCAATCTCGGATGGCTTGTCTTGGTGTGCGAAGTGCGTTCGAATTTGTAGCTCAAGGGTCTGGGGAGTGACGAAAGGATAGTTCCATGCACCTGATACGGTACTAGTTATCACGTCTCGAACGGTATCAATCGCCCGAATCACGTTTGTCTTGCCCGCACCATTAGGTCCAACAAAGACCGTCAAGTCGTTATCAAAATCAATGTGTAGAGGCGCTGGTCCATAAGACAAGTAATTGCTTATTTCAAGAAATCTGAGTCGCATCTAACCACCTTCTAGCCCCGCAAGTCCGCAAATCTGTTCCCTATCTCTATAGCCCCAGCTCGGGCAAACTTTCTACGATCTCAACTGTCCTAAGACTCACTGTGACAAGCCGCTTGATCAGGTCGACCAGATACCGATCGTCACCCACTTCTTTGCACCACTCGTTTGGGTCATTAACTATGCCACTGTCCCGGTCCGTTCTGACGCCGTAGCCGGTGTTGTTGTCCATCAGCCATTCGAGTGCGGGTTTGCCGTTGACCTGATAGCGGTGAGCCTCGGGAGGAATGCCAGCGAGGTCCAAGGTCTGGTTATAGACAATGCGACTTTTGTCCGAGCCAGCAAACCGGAGCTTTTCTAGCCGGTAACTGACTGGCCGCACCTTCTCGATCTCTTCAAGAGGGTAGAGCTCCACGCTTTCATAACTACAGTGAAGTTCACCAAGCTCACGTCCGGCATATGCAAACGCCCAAAAATCGGCTGGATATGGAATGCGCGGAAGCCTCCGGCGGAGGTCTGGTTCAAAACGTTCACGGTACTCGCGTGAATGGAGCACCCCGTAGACATGGAAGTAGATGTCGTCTTTGGTTATGCTATCGTCTCGGTAGCGCCTTCGGTAGTTCGACAGAGCCTCATCGGTAATTGCGTCATCTCGCACCAAGGAGTCGTCCGGGCTCTCAGCGGCGTCAAATAGCCCTGCCGGCTTCGTCGAATCTGGTCGGTGGTACCAGTAACGGGGAAAGCACTGGCTAGTAGACATTAGATGTAAGTCAGGAAGACAGTCGATCATCAGACTCGAAAAAGGCTTGTTTTCGCCGCTTCCGGTAACCGCGATAACGAGGTTTTCGTGGTCAGCGGTGGGGAACAGACTGGGCAGTTGGTAGACGCGATTGTTGAAATCACGATTGAAATACCCCCACCTTTTCACAAAGGGGCGATACATGGCCTGACGCACCGAATCAGTTTCAAAACCGTAAAAAATCCCCCTAGACGCATCCCCGTAAATTTCGTGCGTCCACTTGATCTGACGGGGATCCCTATCAACAAAGCCTTCTGCGTCCGACTGAGTCGCGGAACTGCCAAAACGCTTAATAAGCCGGTCCACTTCATAGTTGTACTTCTCGATCATCTTTGTCATGTTTGACGTCAAGGCTCTACGCGCTCATGATGAGTCACTCGTAGACGAAGCAGAGTTTCGCCGCAAGATCCAAGTCGCCACCGTCAGGCCAAAGAAGGGC
>JAKBSX010000257.1 GCA_021844725.1 Actinomycetes bacterium
AGCTTTGTACTTGTGTGGGAGATAGCGCATTGAGTTACCTATTGCATGTATTACACAGCGCTGAACCACAGTACTTGGAAATACTGCCGCTATTGCTTCGCTGAATCCACTGAGTCCGTCAATTGAGGCAATGAGGATGTCTCTAACTCCTCGGTTCTTAAGATCGGTAACAACACCTAGCCAGTATTTAGAGCCCTCGCCTCCGCTTGAGACATAATGGCCCAGAATCTCCTTATTACCTTGTAAATCGTATACTAGGACGATGTATACAGCCTTGTTGACAACGTGGCCGTCCTGTCTGGTTTTAATGTGAATTGCATCCAAATAGGCAAATGTATAAGTTTCCTGTAATGGTCTTTTTTGCCACTCGTCTGCCAGAGAAGATATTGAATCTGTGACACTTGAGACAAACTCAGGAGATATTTCTACCCCATAGGTTTCATAGATGAACTCCTTGATGTCAAGGGTTGAATTGCCATAGGCATAAAGGGCAATGATTTTTTGCTCTAGCTCTGTGGATATCTGCTTATATGGGGCAATTACCTTCGATTTAAAGGATGACTCTCTATCCCTTGGCATTTCAATATCGAATTTCCCATCAGAGCTCCTGAGTCTTCTCCTATAAGAGCCATTCCTGGAATTACCCGTGTTATAACCTTGGCTGTCATGCTTTTCATAACCTAAATGCTCTATCATTTCAGCTTCTAATAATTTAGATAAAAGAGGCTTTATCATTTGGGCAACTAAGCCATTTTTGCCAAGTAGATCATCTACTGACTTGATATCACCGGATTTAATCATTTCATCACATTGAGGTGAAGAAACAAAAGCATTAGCAAGTTCTGCTATAGCACTTTTACCGTCCAACGCCTCAGTAGAATCTGACAATTGATTTGATTTCTTAACCATTATTTAGTGGTCCTCCTTGTTGTTAGTAGCTCAGGAGTTTCCACATACTTTCTGATGGTCCCAAATACATGGGAGCGCACCCGAGCTTCGAGACGATGATGAATTGGTCGTAGATCAATGTCATCTACCTTGATGTGACGAAAGTCTCGCTCGACGTTAGATAGTTGCTTATAAGCGTTCACTATTCCAGCTGAGTCAGCTTCACCATCTTTGAGGGTGGTACGCAACACACATATTCCATCTAGGGCTGCCTCGGCGTCAATTGATTCCTGCGTCTTGTGATTATAAGGCTAATGTCGGTGATCTCAATATCTAAGTGCTTGGCCATCTTATGTTTGTTGAGTACCTTGCCTACTTTGAGCCCTATCTTGTCGGCTCCTCTAAGGCAACTCGGGCTCTAAAACGACATTGAGATCTCCTTTAGTATCGAAATCTTCTTCTATTATACAACCTTTCCTTCGCCCAGATGATAGTTTTATTTTTTCATAAAACGTGTCCAGTCAAAGGTTGGCACAGTGGGAAGAAATAAAGGCGTACAATCTTCTAAGTTTAACTTAGTTGCATTTCTAGATAGCGATGATATTTGGCTTCCACATCATCTAGTGACTTGCGCTGAGACAATTTCCAAAAATCCAAGTGCCATCGGCGCCTTCGGTGACTTTGAATATATCGATAGACAAAGTAAGAAACGCCGATCTGAGCTTCGTTGTGCTCGCTTTGACGCTATAGAATTCAGCAAAGGTTTGTGCGTAATGGACTCTTTGATACATCCCAGTAGACTTGTTATTGTACGACCCGCGATTGAAGCTACTCTCTTTGACGAACGAATTCCAGGTTGCGAAGATTGGCTACTCACCGCCCAGCTTTTGACGAAAGGACAAATACTTCCGACCCATAAGCGCACTGTATTGATGCGCCAAAGTCTTGATGGAACTTTTGGCCAAACAAGTAAACTTAACAAAAGTATCGAATTGGCAGCTCTACTGGTTATTGATTCTGGTTTACCCGAATTGGTATCAGTACCTCCTTGGCGAGTTCTCGCTACAGGAAAGCTACAGTGTGCATACATAGACTATCTTGCTGCGAATAAACTGTCTGGTATTCTTAACCTCCTTAGGTCGATCCGAATCAATGCCAAGGTGGTAAGCTGGAGGAGGTTTTGGATTATTCTACTTAGGCTTGTTATCCCGACGGGCATTGCTAAAGCTTTCCGGAAATCGGTTAAGGTACGACACTAACAGCTACTGGCAATTTTACTCAGAAAGAAACTTTGCTTGATTCAAGATTCTTTCGGGCGGCAAACAATGCTATCAAATCAGCATAGACCAAAGCTAGATATTGATAAATACTAACGCTTGCGAATCGTCTTGCTGAACCAAATGGGTGCTTCGACCTTCTAAGAACTCATCCACCGCTTTCTTGCAGCCTTTCCAGTATCCATAGTCATCAATTATCAAAATACCTCCTGGGACGATAGCATCATATAGCTGCTCAAGGCAGACCTTGGTTGACTCATACCAGTCACCGTCAAGATGGAGCAGCGCTATCTTGCCGATTTCATCTTTACTGGACGGAACAGTGTCTTTAAACCATCCTTTCACTATGTGAAGTTTGCACTTATAGGATGGCAGCCGACCTAACATAAGCTCAAATGACTCCAATGAAGACATAAAGTCTCCGCGCTGGCCCTTGTTGCCACCCCGGTCAACATCGTCTTCGGACGGCTCGGGACATCCTTCCCAGGAATCAAATAGCCAGACATCGCGCGAACCTGCATTGGCAATAAGCATTGCCGCACTTCCACCCTTGTAAGTTCCACATTCGACAAAGGATCCTTCGAGGTCGCAACATCCTTTTGCCAACTCCCAAATTCGTGAAAGTCGCGAAGCTGGCATTAGCGTATTTGCTCCAGCAAGTTTTAACACTTTCAATTTTTTGGGATGCAACAAGTCCGAAACAGGAATGCTTCGTATATTTTCAACCTTCGATTTGATACTTTTCAACTTATTAACGAACTCTTTTGCGCATCGTTGAAATTTTTGAATGAAAATCATCTGCGGCGGCATTTGATATTGGTTTTGTCAATACAGCCGATAGCCACCTTCGTTTGTTTTGCGCATCGCGAATATAACCTATCTCGATAGTTTCACATTCAAGTTTGGTGAAAAGCTTGAAAAGGGAAGATATCGTCCAAATATGAATATGCTCATCGGACTCCCAGTGCCCATTCGGGGTGGTGATAAGAAGCCTTCCACCAGGTGCTAATAGGTCGAAAATACTTCGAAGAACTTGTTCGGGCTCAAGCACGTGCTCAATTACTTCTGAAAGGATAGCCGCATCAAATTGATTCGAGGGACGATATTCTTCAACTAGAGCACAAACGGTAGTCACGTTTGGTAGCTCCATCTTGCGGACTTGCTCTAAAGAAACTTCGGACACATCGAGGGCTGTTATGTGACTGACCATCGGCGCTGCCATCTTTGTCATTCCACCATCGCCACACCCGATTTCCAATACTTGATTAGCGTTGCCCAAGCTTTCAACAACCCATCTAGCTCGCGGATGTTCATAGTGCTCGGGGTCACTGAGGAACTGACAGTGAGTAATCCTCTCTTGATAGTGCGCCACATATTTTGAACGCTCTCCACTTTCGAGGGCTTCGTTGGCGACAAGAAAACCCAAACGATACCTGATAGAGCGACTTATCCTACCTATCAACTTATTCATCAATACTGGCCCAACTTTAGCTCAAATACTCCGCAGTTCCCTAAAGAACACCTTACTATTTGCTATGAGCCATACCCAAAGCGGTACGCACTCTACTGTCTTTCCGTCAATCGTCTTAGCCTCAAAGTAGTTCTTTGTGAGCACTAAGCCTTTTGGTATATCAAACTCTTGTAGCCCCTCAACCATACCGGCCATTTCTCGCTCATGGGACTCACTTGTGTATGAAACGTTAAACAGATGTAGCTTACTATTTTGCACAACAAAATCAACTTCTTGCTTGCCCTTCCAGTAGGAGACAAGTGTACTGGTCTTTTTTAGTTCCATGTAGAGTACGTTTTCAGCACAGCGACCGATGTCCGGTCTCGGTATAGGCAGGTTAAAGTTTCGAATACCGTTATCGACTACGTATATTTTGCGGGGTCGTTGTATGTCTTGTGACTCCTTTGTTTTATACGAGAAATACTTACTCTCAAAAAATAAGTAGGCATCAGTAAAATATTTGAGGTAGTTCTTTACGGTATCAACGGATAGCTTGTGTGGCTTACCTAGGCTACTATAGGTATGCGTTTTCGTAAAGTCATTTAGTATTTGCAAACCTAACACTTCGATGTCGCTGGCATTGCGAATCCTGTTTGGTATCAGTACATCTCGTGTGACGATATCCCTGTAGTAGCCATTCGCTATAGCAGTTTTGGCTTCTGGCGTCTTCGCGAGCACGATCTCGGGAAAGCCCCCTTCTACAAAGAAGTTGCCGAGGTGGTGCAGCAAAGACAGCTGCTGGTGGTAATTGGCTTTGTATATTCCAAGAAGTGTCTCATCCCCGTCTTCTACTGTAACGTTGCGCATACCAAGGTATTCAAAGAAGTTAAGCGGGTAGACCTCAATGAGTACGTTCCTACCCGTTAGGACGGTTGCAGTGTCCGATTCTATGAGTGACTTGCGTGAACCTGAAAGTATAAACTTGATATCTTCCTTGCGTTCGTAGCGAGTTGCTACCCAGTGATTGAAGCTATCGACACTCTGTACTTCGTCGAGAAATATATAGACTCTGCCCTGTGGGTTGTAGCGCTCTTTGTAATGAGTGTAAAGCTGATTAAGCAAATCTGCCCCCAAGGACAGGTATGGCTGCGCCAGAATGTCATCAAGATATAAATACAGGATATTCTGAGGGAGTACACCCTTGCTTTCTATGAGTCGACCGATTACCTGCTGTACAATAGTTGACTTGCCTGAACGTCGTACACCAGTAAGAAATATTGCCTGGCGTATATCCATTAGCTCCTCTATGCGAGTCAGATATTTCTCGCGTGGCACGGTACTTAACCAGCCACCCCTTTTTGTGTCTTCGAAATGAGGGTTCCATATAGCAATAAGTTCTTGTAAAACGCTTGCATCCACTCAATACACTGTACGCCGTAGCCATATAACCGTCAAATATACTTGAAGGTGAGCAACAACCCCTATCTGTTACGTACGTGAGATAGCTGTTAGAAAACTGGTGTTCCCTCTACACACTTCTTAGTTAGTCGCAACAGCGCGAGCCAACTCTTCCGGTGGATACACCGCTCGTGAGATGGAAGGCCTAATACTGAGGCCCATAAGAGCAATAAGTATCAAGGAACCGCTGACCAAAGCACTCCACAGAGGAACCTGTGTTGCCGCTGCCAACGCTCCCATTCCAGCAATTAGAGCCTGGCATACTATCAATAGCCACGTCGAAGCCCCTAAGGAAATTCCAGATGCGGCAAGCCTATGAGAAAGGTGGTCTTGGCCGCCTTGAAAAATGGATCTCCCATTTACAATCCTCGCGACATCGAAGTGT
>JAKBSX010000258.1 GCA_021844725.1 Actinomycetes bacterium
TGATATTGAGTAAACCATATTGTCATTCACTTTTAGCTCTTTACCACCTCTTAGAACCATTAGTCAAATTGAGTTTACCAACATCAATGGGACTGATAGACTGTACGGCATTTATTTTATCTACGATCTGTTGGCGTTACCGACTCTTGCGAATCTTACCTCGATCTTGCCATTATCCATATATCAGTCAGAACCCGTAGCGATTTCCAGCATGACCTATAGGCAATTGATACAGCAAGCTCATAATGAGACAGTCAATCTTGTTAAGCCTTTTCAGATTAACCCCAAGACCAATTTGACAACAACATATGAAAGTTCCAATTTAACCACTCAAACAGGAAGTTCTAATCAGGGACTACTTAGAATCAGCAATGAAGGTATCACTGTCTCCATTAATAATTCCGAACCATGGACAGATGTTGTGAACTTAGCCCCGCTTTCGACCAAGTTGACTAGTTTACAAAGTCTGATCATTCATTCTACCAAACCAATAGGAATGGCTGTCGGAAACAGTGCTAATTTCACTTCTTATCGGCTTGTCGGTGTAATTGCCATCAAAATAGGGCCCTTCTATCTGAATTATGTAGAATTGCCGTCCAATTACAATCTTTTGACTCGTATGTGGATTTTCATTCAACCATTTTCTAATGTAACCATTAGTGGTATCGACATAATCAGTCCAATCAATATGGTTTACTCAATATCAAGCGGAGAGATTACAGCTTTCAGTAACGCATTAACATTTTTCTCTTTACTCAGCGATGCCAAGGTCAAAGTAGGTATCCATCCTTCGGCGTCCGGATCTTTTCTAATTGTTTGGACGCAACTTTATAGTCCTCAATGGCAAGCAACAGTCAAGGTGTCAAGCTTAGATGCTAAGTTTGACATCCATCATATTTTGATAGACGGTCTTTGGAATGGTTATTCAATCAACTTAACCGCTATTCGAGTCCATAACATTAGCTTGATCATTACAAATTCCGTGCAGAAACCTATTACTACTTCGTTTGAGATTTCGTCCTTTGCAATTGTCGCGGTCTTTGGCTTATTTTTGTATTACTGGAAGAGAGAACATGATTAGCGTGGTAATACCTTATCATGGGCGTATTGACCTAGTCATAAAGTGTGTAGAATCAATAGCGATTTCACTGCCACCCGGATCGGAGATATTGCTCATAGATGATGGAACTGAAGAAACTGAAAGTGCAACATTAGTTGATTACTGCACGTCCTTGAGACAAGAAAGGCTCGATTTGACCATACTCACGTTTCATTACAAAAGGAGTGGCAATGTATCTTTTTTGAGAAATGAAGGGGCAAGACAATCCAGTGGCGACTTGTTGGTCTTCGCCGACAGTGACGTGGCAGTGTCAGAAGATTGGTTTTCTGAAGTGACAAGATTCTTAGGAGATCATCCGGATTGTGGATGTGTTAGTTCTATAGTTTATGGTCCCGACGGAAATGTCCAACACTCTGGGCTGTCCTTTTCTTCAAGAATTCATGCAATTCTCTACCTATTTTCAAGGGGTACTAAAGAGGCAGACCACTACAAAGTAGACGTCGTCAACAACATTTTCGCACTGAGAAAGGATGCTTTTCTAAAGTGCGGTGGTTTCAACAATGAAATCGCCATTATGGGAGATGAAACATGGCTGCAATTTTCACTAAGGGCAGTTGGGTACTATTCGTACATGACCACGAGTACCAAAGCTTATCACATGAAGCCAAGTATTACGAGTTTTAGTGATCGTGTCAGAAAATATGACTCCTCCAGACACAAATCAATGGTCATGGAGGGTATAATTATTCAGTCATATTTCCTCAGATCTCTACCTTACATTGTCTTCTATTCACTTTATGTCATCCGGCAGCTAAGTGCTTCACTGATAATTCTGTGTGCTAGTCTTGTTGGTTTCAACGGCAGAATTGGGCTTAGACGCTTTTTCGACACTGTTGATGCGATTTTAGTAGCTTCTGCAATGATTGTTCGACGGAGGAAAACGTTTAACCACGTGCGGTAGTCACGTACACTGGGTGCCGCCACGGTCCAGAGCATGATGATGTCCGTGACTTCTCAGATTGAGTATATGCTTCAGCATGAATAATGCACAGCATGGGTTGAATGGTTGCGTCATTCAACCAGGTTCAAGCGCCCGTTTCCTGCATTATGCGGTCATGGACCGTCCCACGTATCATTGCGAACGGCATGTCAGAAGGAAATGTATGCCGTGTATTCCTACCTCTTCGGCTCTTCAGCGTAATCGTATGCCCTCATTTCACTCCAGCCGTTCTCTGACTGCATTGCTTTCAGGTATGTCCTTATGTTATTGAGTATGAAGGAGAGGAGGAGATAGAAGATGGGTATAGCACCTAAGTGCGATATTGTCACGCCTGTGAATTCGTGATAGTCTATCCCTTAGACGATCTTTATATCCCTTTGCGTGCGCTGTAATAACGGCATATGTCGACGATATTGCGGTCTGCGATCGGCATCTTCGTGACATAAAGCCAAAATAATTGTTTCATGTTCGATTTACATAGAATAAAGATCTGGATTACTCCAGATCCTTCCACCTCTAACCGGATTGTCGGCTTTCCTGAGTACGGCTAACCTGCATAATTCACCTGTGCGCAATACGGTTCAATGGACATAGCAAATCCTTCCTGACAGATGCTTGAAACCTTTCCCATACATCTTATGCTTCATATTTTTCTTCGAGGATACGAGACGTATCTTGTGTGCCTTGCAGTAGAATTTCACTGCTTTCAATGCAATGCACCGATCGAGATTGCTGTATATACGGTTCGCATTTGAATGGTTGAAGTAGTTGGTCCATCGTGTGATGAGCAGATTGAGTTCCACGATTGCCTGTTCCTCACTTTTCACGTCTGACTTGGTCATGTGTATGATGTTCCTGACTTTTTCCCTGAACTTCCTGATCGTTTTGACCGACGGATGAAAATATGTGACTTCATTCTTCCTGTATTCGTTCTTCTTTCTGACAAAGTGGGAACCGAGCAAGGCAAAGCCCTGCTGTGCTTTTGTAATCTTTGTCTTTTCAGGTCACAGCCTCAGGCAGAGGCTGTCTGTGAGCACAACGATGTCATCGGCATAAAGAATCAGTTGTGCATTCTGGCTGTGTCTGCTATCCATCTTCCTGTCTTTCCATGCTGTGTCCAGTTTGTTGAGGTAGATGTTTGAAAGGAGCGGCGATATGACGCTCCCCTGCGGTGTGCCTGTGTCGGGATAGGTTGTTTCACCGTTGCAGGCGACACCTGCCCTGAGCCATTCCCTTATCAGTTTTATGATGTACGGGTCGCTTATGCGTTCCATGACAAACGAGATAAGTCTGTCATGGTCTATTGTGCCGAAGAAGTCCTCGATGTCTATGGCCACTATGTTAATCAGTCAGTAGTTGAGATATTTGTATACTTCCTGAGATGCCTGCTGTGCACATTTGTTCGGTCTGTAGCCGTAGCTGAAGTCCTGGAAGTCAGCCTCGAATAGGGGTTCGATGAGCAGTTTGACCGCCTGCTGTACGATGCGATCTCTGACTGTTGGGATGCCTAGTGGCCGCTGTTTGCCGTTTGGCTTTGGAATGTACACCCTGCGCACACATTCCGCTTTGTACGTTTCATTAATGAGTTCATGCTGCAGTGTTGAGAGGTATTGTTCAAAACCGCTGTACCTGACGTCTTCGATTGTTTCGCTATCTATGCCTGATGTTCCATTATGTGATGCAACTCTTCCACACGCTTCTATCAGAATGTGCATGCAGCACAGCTTGTTGTTCAGTGAATGGAATACCCGTTGTCTGTCTGCCTTGGCACACTGGTAAAGCCCGTTCAGGAACGGTTCGAGCCTTTTTATCCTCGTACCTCCGGTCGCGATTGCGCTAGCAGAATGGAATTCTATCCCGTCCTGAACGGACTTGAGTGCGGCAAGGGCGTTTTCCTCTGATAAGGTTATGCTGTTCTCGCCGTCATCAGTACTATGGCCCCCTCTGACTTCGCATGATGGAATGCCGCTCACTTCACTTGCCCCTATAGAGCCGACTACCTTTGCTCGCTTACCGCCAGACATGCCCGCCATAGGGCGCTTTATGCTGTCGTCACGATTCGGGAAGGACATCACGCGATCTCCCGATTTACTATGTACGGCTTTCCATGCACGCCGCCGATAGGACCGTAGGGAAGTTCCTACAACAACCGATTGGTGGATTCAGAAATTGCAGTCTTCGCCATTAACCGAGTGTCCTGGCCATCCCAATTGGGCGCACCGGCAATGATGTTCGTTCGCTTTCGCTACAGCCAGCATGTTTGTGTTTGGATGACTTCAAACACCGCATTGCTACAATGCATGTACACAGTCACTAATCGGATGTATCTACAATTTCCAATACCAGACATACACTGGTTAGTCATACATCCCCCCTCGGCGCGATCTTCTTTGACACAACGTCACAGCGCTCGATCATGACGAGCGTTGCAGTGTCTGTTATGCGAACATAAGCCGTCATCCATTCTACATGCCTAAAACGCAGGCCGTGTGCTGCCTTCACCTCACGCTCTATTCTGTTGTCCCTCTTCACAGGCATCAGGTAGCTTATGCCCATGTCTGTCAGCATGTCCCGATTTCCATGCTAGAGCACAAAATCCTTAAGCTTCCTTTCATTTACATCTTCCTTGAAGTGTATCCCATTACCTTCAAACAACGGAATGCACTCTCACATCAAAAAACTATGCCAGTGCAATAATTTCCCTATGCTGGACTACTGAGGTGTAATCCATGAGAATACTGCTGCTAACACACGCAATAAAGGTCGGCAGTTTGTCAAATTATGTTAAGCGTTTAGGCATGTCATTAGAGACCATGGCTGAAGTTGATATATTCAACAATGGCAATCTTTATAAAGGGCCGAATTCGCATGCAGAAATGTCGAAGGATCTGTTTCTAAAGAATGAGTGGCGCCCTTTCAGAACTTGGATTACTTATAAGCGGTTCCTGCGAGAGAACGAGGATTTCTATGACATAATCCATATATGCAGTCAACGCTTTGCATTTCTAGCTTCTGGACCAAAGTACCTTGTAACTTATCATGACATCTTTCCTTTTTCGAGTAATGAATCTGATGCAAACACTTTCTACTTTACGAACGCAAGTATCGGAGAAAAACTTCGTCACTCATATTTCCGTAGAAATATTGTTAAGAATTCTCTGAGAGGAATCAATATTGTGACAGATTCTGAATCTACCCGGTGTGACTTGATTAGAGTGTTTTCTTATGAGCCAAACTTGATCCACATTATACCATACCCTCTAGATCTGACTTTTAAGAAGACTAAAAAGGTCAATGCTAGAAAGAAGCTTGGGTTGCCTGAGTCCGTAAAGATTGTGTTGTTTGTGAGTTCTGATGAATATCGCAAGAACATAGG